>JAJXXG010000657.1 GCA_021781255.1 Acidobacteriota bacterium | reverse complement strand
ACTTTCACGGCGATGCTCTTGCGTCCAAGCGCATTCACCTCGGCGGCGGTTTTCTCCGCTCCTGCCAAATCGATGTCGGCTGATACTATGTCGCATCCCTCCTGCGCCAGCATCAACGAGATCGCCCTGCCGTAGCCGATTTGGCTGCCGGCTCCCGTTACCAGAGCTACTTTATCTCCCAATCCAAGATCCATGCCGCACTGCCTTTCCTTGAGTTATTACGATGCCGTCCGCCAGAACGACTCCATATCCTTGACCACATAGCCGAGGCCAAGTTCTTCGAGCTTCTCTCGTGTTGGTATCCCCGTCTTCGCTCCCTTCGGCAGGCGGTGGGACTCGCTCAAGAAACGGCCCAAGGCCCTGAAGCTCCCTCTCTCTCGGCGCCCTTCTGGTATGCAGCGGCTCGGTCTGAAACCTTTTTGGGAAGGGTATCACGCTGTCGTTCTAAGCCGTCCGGTGCATAGAACGCACAGTGCGGGTTAACAATTCTCTCTCCAACCTTTCCTGGGTAACCTCACCGGCTTCCTACCCAGACTCGCAAACGCACGCGTTCAGCGCATCGCAGAACCTGCACGTGCAGCATGGCGAGATAAACATGCGCTGGTCTGGCACTTACTCACAAGGAGCGAGGAAACACCTTGTGCGCTATCTCAAGGAAATTAAGAACTGCCGCGGAACTCTCGTCTTTCCTCCAGGCCATATAGACTTCAATGCAGTAGGGATCCGCAAGCGGCACCACCGCGATTCCCGGGTTAAAAACGGGAAAGTTGCGGACCGTCCCCGTAAGCACATAAATTCCCTTGCCCGCAGTCACCCAGAGGGCGCCCGCTTCAAAAGGAGAGGAAGTAGTTTGTACGGCCTTAAGCGCCACTCCCTCCTGGCGAAACATTTGCAGAACCTTTTGGTTCACTACCTGCGAACGGTTCGGCATCAGTAGCACCTGATTGGCCAGGTCTTTCAAGTGCAGTTTCTTGCGCCTTGCCAAAGGGCTGTTTTTCGATACCAGCGCCAGCAGTGGCGCGTTAAGCAGCCGTTCCGAGGCCAGGTGCGCCTGATCGACGGGGGAACAGACGATTCCAACGTCGATGCTTCGCAGGCGCAGGGTGTTTTTTTGATTGCGGCCATATAGGTCGAAATAACGCACCACGACTTTGGGGAACTGCCGGGCATAGGTAGCCGCAAGCTGCTGGATACTGCGCACCAATCCCATGCCCACTCCCACATTCAGGGTGCCGACCGGCACCGAATTGGTCCGGCGCACGGCTTCCACTACTCCGGCGGTGTCGGCAAGCAAGACCAGCGCTTTCTGCTGCAGCATGCGGCCGCTGGCGGTCAAACGCACCTGTCTATGGCCGCGCAGGAACAGTTCGGTGCCCAGTTCTTCTTCCAGTTGCCGTACCTGCCGGCTCAGCGGCGGCTCTGTCATGTGCAATTGCTCCGCCGCCCTGCGGAAGTTCAAGGACTCTGCCACAGTCAGGAAATAGTGCAATTGGCGCAGTTCCATACCGCCTCACGCATTGATACCTTTTCAGTATCAAAAACAACGGCAAAAAAAGCAATGGACAAGGCAATGCACTGCATCGACACTCGTAGCACGATACTCATACCACAGTTTCATGTAACCAGTAACTCGCAATGAGTTCTACAGCCGCGAAAACTGTCGCAGGGCGTTTCTTGAAAAGCGTGGGAGGACACGATGAAGAAGCTTTCCATCACGGTTAGATTCGGGTTGATGGGAGGGGCGTTGCTGTGGCTGATCTCTGGAGTTTTGGCTTTTGGTCAACTGCCCACGGGCACAATCGCCGGAGTGGTAACTGATCCTACCGGAAGCGTGATCCCGAACGCCGCGGTAACGGTAACCCACACGGATACGGGAGCCACGCGCACCTTTACCACCGCGGGCGATGGCTCCTACCGCTTTGCCGATTTGCCGGTAGGAAACTATCGGGTGCAAGTCGTGCACCAAGACTTCAGCACCGAACAGACCACGACGGTTCTGACGGTTGGCGAGGAAAAGGTGCTTCGATTCAAGCTCACCGTCGGAACCATTTCGGAAAAGGTAGAGGTGAGCGCCAGCGCGCCATTGGTCGACACCACGGGCATCCAGCTAGGCAATCTCGTGAATGAACAAAAGCTCGCCCAGCTGCCTTTGAACGGCAGAAACTTTATCGACCTGACGCTTCTGCAACCCGGCATCACAGTGCAGACCATGGAGAACCCCGGTGGCGGAATAACCGGCACCATCTATAGCAGCAATGGCGCTCCGACGCGTTCCAACAACGTAATGATCGATGGCACGCCCATGCAAAACATGACGGGCCTGAACGCGGCTTCGGAAGGAGGGACGACGCTGGGGATGGGCGGGATCAAGGAGTTCCAGGTGATTACCGACCTGTTCAGCGCCGAATATGGCCTGTCCATGGGCAGCCAGACGACCATCGTCAGCAAGAGCGGGACCAACAATCTGCACGGGGACGTCTTCGAATATCTGCGGAACAGCGCTTTGGATGCCCGCAACTACTTCGATGAGCTTTCCATACTTCCGCCGACGGTGCCGGAAGGCGGCAAGCGTATCGCGCCCTTCAGGAGAAACCAGTTCGGCGGCTCCATCGGCGGGCCGATCAAAGAAAACAAGACATTTTACTTTCTCAACTATGAAGGCCTCAGGGAAGTGCTGGGCGACCCGAACTATGTGGGGCTGTTGACGGTCCCCTCGGCGGGCTGCCATCCTCCGGGAGCTTCTGCCGCGAACGATTTCGGAGCCGGCTCAATGATCTGGAACGGCATTGGTCCGCCACCGCCAGGAGCCGTCGGACCATGCCCGCAAATGACCCCGGCGCCGCCTCCCGTCAACGTTACAGAGCTGATACCGACGATGGCGCCGCTGCTCAATCTGTATCCTTTGCCCGATCTCAACAACAATCCCAACGGCAACTATGCCTATGCTTCGTTCCAGAACACCCGCGAAGACTATGGCAATGTCCGGTTCGATCACGCGTTTTCGGCCGCGGATTCCTTCTTTGGCCGCTATACCATCGATGACTCCTTGCAGAATCGTCCGCTCAGTTATCCGCAATTTCATGACAGCTGGCCGAGCCTGGCACAGTTTTTGACTTTGTCGGAAAACCACATTTTCTCGCCCGCCCTGCTCAACTCTGCGCGCGTCTTTTTTGCGCGAACCGCGGCGGAAGACATCAGCACATCCACTCCGTTACTCGTCAGCGGCCCGACCTACGGGAACATCTCGGAGATCCCGGGCCAGGAGACCGGGGACCTGGTTATGTCGGGCTTGACCACATTTGGGGGAGATGTGGCGCCCCAGCACAATATTCAGAACCTCATCGGTTTGGGCGATGATTGGTTCTGGACCAAAGGCAAGCACAATCTGAAGTATGGCCTGCTGCTCATCCACTGGGAAGACGGAACAACCGTGCACCTGCTGCCTGGCTCCTTTAATATCTTTCCCAATTTCTCTGAATTTATATCCGGCATAATCGTCTCTTCGACGTTCAGCGCCGCGCCTGAAGCCGAGTCCCGGAACTTCACCTTCGGGACCTATGGCTTTTATGCCCAGGACGACTATCGCGTGCTGTCACGTGTAACTTTGAACCTGGGATTCCGGTATGAGTTCGCGACAGTTCCATGGGACCACGATGGCAACAACTACGCTTACCGGGACCTGGCCACTGACTCCAGCAGTGAAGTTACCAAGGGGCCGATCTGGCAGAACGCCTCACTGAAGAACCTTTCCCCCAGGGTGGGCCTCGCCTGGGACATATTTGGAAATGGCAAGACCGCGGTTCGGGGCGGTTATGGCATTTACTATGACGTGGGAAACATTGGCGCCGAAGCGGGCAATAATGCTCTGGGCACTTACCCTGCTATGCCCACGAGCATATATCTCTGCCGGTTAAGCATTCCTCTTAACACGAACGGCTGCCCTGCTCCCCCGCCAGCTCCCCCAGGAACGCTGATCACCCCTGGCTTTGTGGTGCCATCGACTCAGAATTACTATGCCAAGCAGCCCTACATGGACCAATACAGTGTGGGCGTGGAGCAGCAATTGCCCGCCGGCATAGCCCTGTCGGTTGTCTATGTTGGATCTCGTGGCATTCACCTGTGGTCGGTGCGCGAGGGGAATCCCGTGGTTCCTATCGCCGGAACGGACGCCCATGGCAACGCACTGCCCGCCAATGAGCTTACCTCTGGCAAGGACGCAAACCCGGTATTCAATACGAACCTGAGTATTTTCTCTTGTCCCCTCGGGAACTCGTGCCGCGTAAATCCCAACATGGCAGGCGTAACTTTTTATACAACCAATGGCGACTCCTGGTACAACTCCCTGCAGGTGGGAGTGACAAAGCATCTGACCAAAGGCCTGCAATTTCAGAGCTCCTATACCTGGTCCAGACTGCTGGATGACGCCCAGGGCCTCCTCCCGCACAACACCGATGGGTCGGATTTTCCGCTCAATCCATTCGATGTGAAGGCCGACAGAGGGCTGACTGCGTTTGACCTGAAAAGTAACTGGCGATTCAACCTGCTTTACAGCTTGCCCGGCCCTCAGGGAGGCAGCCTTGGCGCCAAAATATTCCGCGGCTGGCGCGTGGCCAATATCGTGGCGGCACAGACCGGCTTTCCATTTACGCCAATGCTGGGCACCGGATTTAATAATTCGAATTCGGAGCTGGGAGTGGGAGACACGGGCGGTCTGGCAAACGAACGCGTGAGCTATGTGACACAAGCCAACATCGGCGCCATCACTAACTCCAGTTGCACTCCTCCGTGGGTGCCTCCGGGATTGATGGTCTATAACCCAACTAACCATGCCTGGTGCAACCCGAACGCAGTGGTTTATAACCCCAAAACCGTGATCACCGGCAATCCGCATCAGTGGTTCAATCCCAATATGTTTACCGTTGCGCCTCCCGGACAATTCGGCAACGTACCGCGCGGCGCGTTATACGGGCCGGGTTTGTTCGATTGGGACTTTTCCATGTCTAAGGACACCAGCCTGGGCGAGGCGGGCAAACTCGAATTCCGCGCCGACTTCTTTAATATCCTGAACCACGCGAATTTTGGTTTCCCGAGCGTTTGGAACTCGAACTATGGTGTGTTTAATACGGCGGGAACAATTTCTTCCCCGCCCCCGGTGTTTCCTGCAACGACCCTGCCGGCCTCGGTAATGAATGAGACGGCAGGCGAGATTTCAAATACCGCAGACTACAGCCGCGAAATTCAGTTCTCGCTGCGGTTCGAGTTCTGACAGGGCGGGCACATTTCACTTTCGGAAAGTCATCACAGCACTACAAAGGAGACGTAATGTTTCAGATTAGAGCTACTGTTATCGGATTCAAAGGCGACGAAGAGAAGTACCCTTGCCACTTTCAGCACAAAGTGGGCGATCAGTTCATCTGGGATGGAGAGAAGTTTATTGGCCGCATCTGCCCGTATGTAGCTGGTTCGGCAGTTCCCCGCATGATGGAAATGGCCAGGCTGGGACCTAGGGCCGTATCGCCGCTTTGGTATATGCCCTTTTGGTATGCTCCGGTGAGCAGGAAAGACCCCGACAAGAAGAAGTATGACGGCCTTGGGTTCCGCAACGTGCTGGAAACGGTTCCCGAGGATCAGTATCATGTGGCATCGCTGCAGCCGGCAGGCGCATTCACCTGGCCGCCCCCAGCAGAGCGTACGGTAGGCAAAGAAAACATTGTAATGTGCGGCGATACCAGGACAAGCCTGATGTTGAGGCTGGAGGCGTTCGATTTGAGCGACAAGGGCGACGCTACGCCTTACTTCCGGCGGCAAATGTCCATCATGGACAAGGTATCGGCCAAACCGGGAATTCGGGTAGACGCGATCCTGGGAGAATTCTCGAAGGACGAAATCGAGATCCCGTACCCGGCACTGGGCGAGGTATTGGTGGAAGCCCTGGCTGAGGAGCTTGCCCTGATGGGGTATTTAACGATCGCGGATGGCAAGGCAACTGTGACTGAAAGCGGCCGAACAAAATTGGACGCTTACAAGAAGGGTTTGCTGCCCGAGGAGCGTGCAGCGCTGAACATGTGACTCAGAGCGAGGAAGCTCCGGAATCGCCTTGCGCACGGCAAACCAAAACAGAGATTCTGAAGCGAGGAAATCTGCGATAAACGGGAAGATTCCCTGGCCGTTCGCTGCCGGCCGAATTAGAGTGGTCTGTGCGCCGGAGCTTCGCTCAGGTGACCCCATGCACTGAGGGTACGTTCCGCCGGGCACCGGTTCCCTGTCGCCGATTTCCTCCGTCTTCCGATTTTTCAGGAGATCCAGGTATGGCTCAATTCGCATCCGCAAGCGAAGAAGCAAGCGCCCCGGCGCCGGCCGGACGGCGCGTGATTCCGGTCCGCAATCCGCGGACCGGCGAATTCGACTATCAAATCACTCCGCCTACCCGCGAAGAGCTGGCCGAGCTCTGCGGCCGGCTTCGAAAGGCACAGAAAGCCTGGGGCAGCGCGCCCCTGGAGCACCGTATCGCCGTCATGCGTCAGTGGGCCGAACGGCTCAAGGCGCACGCGGCTGCGCTGGCCGAGGCGGACTCAATCGACACCGGGTATTGCACCATCTCGAAGATGAGCCCGGGAATTGTGATTGGCAACGTGCTGGGCTGGTGCGAACGGGCGCCGGCGGTGCTTGAGCGCGCGCGCCTGGAAGGAGTGTCGTCAATCATGCCCAGTGTCACCTTCACCACGGAGCTCAAGCCATATCCGCTGCTTGGCGTCATCAGCCCGTGGAACGGGCCCTTGATGTTATCGCTCATCGATGCCGTTCCGGCCTTGCTGGCAGGCTGTGCCGTTGCAATCAAGCCCAGCAGAATTACTCCGCGATTTGTCGAGCCGCTGATGCGCTCTATCGGGGAGGTGCCGGAGCTGGCCGGGGTGGCGGCGTGCATTCAGGGCGACAGTGCTACCGGAGAAGCCTTGATCGAGAATGTCGATATTGTGGTATTCACCGGAAGCGTGGAGAACGGGCGCAAAGTGGCCGAAGCGTGCGCGCGGCGCTTTATTCCGGTCTTTCTGGAACTGGGCGGAAAAGATCCGGCCATCGTTACCGAAACCGCGGATTTGGAACGGGCTGCCAGAGCGATCCTGCGCGGCGCCATCTTTGGCACCGGCCAGGTTTGTTTCTCAGTGGAGCGGATTTACGTTCATGAATCCGTACATGATCGTTTTGTCGAACTGCTGGTGGAAAAAGCGGAAAAGGTGCGCCTCAATTATCCAGACATCGCCAGCGGCCACATTGGCCCGTTTGGCTACGACCACCAGGCAGAGATCGTAGATTCGCACCTCGACGATGCTGTGGCCAAGGGCGCGGTCATCCGCACCGGCGGCAAGAGCCAAAACCTGGGGGGCGGGTTGTATATGCGTCCGACGGTCCTCACCAATGTGAACCATGACATGAAGGTTATGCGCGAGGAAACCTTCGGCCCGGTGATGCCGGTGATGAAATACAAGACCGTCGATGAAGCGGTGCGTCTGGCCAATGATTCTATCTACGGATTATCGTCGTCGGTAATTGCGGGCAGCGAGGAGGAAGCACGGGCTATTGCCGTGCAACTGGAAACCGGGAGTGTCTGCCTGCAGGATACCTTTCTGACTTTGGCGAAGACACGCGACATCGAGTCCAACACCGTGAAGTTCTCAGGAATGGGAGGGGCGCGCACCGGGCCGGCCTCCATCCTGAGGTTTGTGCGCAAGCAGCCGCTCATGGTCAACACGGCCGAGCCTGACGACATCACCGCGCCACCGCCGCACTTGTGAGCGAAAGCAGAAACAAATGCCGTCCACAGAAAACCCGGCAACAATAGCCCGCGACGGAGTTGCTACTCGTACAGGGAGCTTAAGGAGAAAGAGAGATGGGCAGACGTTTTGAATCCAAGGTAGCGCTGGTAACCGGCGGCACGTCCGGCCTGGGCCGTGATGCCGCCATAGCCTTCGCGCGCGAAGGCGCCAAGGTCGTTGTCACCGGCCGGCGAATCAGTGAGGGCCAGGAAACTGTCGCATTGGCGAAAGCCGCCGGGGGCGAGGCCACGTTCGTGCAAGCCGACATGGCCAACCCAGCCGAGATAGAGGCTTTGTTCTCCGCCTGCGAGAAGACCTACGGCGGCCTGGACTGCGCTTTCAACAATGCCGGGATCGATGGGACCATCAACACCCCCATCGCGGACTACAAGCTGGAGGTTTGGAATCAGGTCATCGCCGTGAATCTCACTGCCATGTTTCTGTGCATGAAGTACGAGATCGTCGCGATGCTGAAGCGCGGCGGGGGCTCTATCGTCAACATGGGAGCCGTGGCTTCGTTGAAGGCCGGCCCGGTGGTTGGGTCGGCCTACATCGCCAGCAAGCATGCCATTGTCGGGCTGACGAAGACCGGTGCCATTGAATATGCCAGTCAGGGGATTCGTGCCAACGTGGTCTGTCCCGCGGTGATGCGAACGCCGCTCTCCGACAAAATGATGGGTACCGAGGCGGGAAGAGCCAGGGTGCTGTCGATGCACCCGGTCGGCAGAATCGGCGAGCCGGAAGAGGTGTCGAACCTGGTGCTCTGGCTCTGTTCCCAGGAAGCGGAATTCGTTACCGGCGCGG
>JAJXXG010000639.1 GCA_021781255.1 Acidobacteriota bacterium | reverse complement strand
GGCATAGGAGAACGCTCCCTGAAACCACAGAAACACAAGTTTATCAACCGCGGCGCGGTGGCAGAACGATGGAGAGAGCTGAAAAAGGGGAAAACCGGACTTAAGCGATGCAGCCTTCTGCGCTTTGCGCCTCGCGCATCTGCTGGATCTCGTCGATCAGATCCGCTACCTGCTGCCGCTTGCGTCTGCTTAGATCGAGAAAGCGAATGCCCACCGTGTTGCGATTGTGCATGGCCTGGATCACGCCGCTCAGCCGGAACGGCAAACCCTCCAGCCGAAACCCCGCCTCCACGCGCGTGTAAACCCCCACGGGGAAACGGTCGCCGGTGAGAATGCGGCAGCCGCTCAGGCTCAGATCGAGATTAGCCCCCGCAGCGCGGACCCCACATTTACGAGGAGAATGGCCGCGAAGGTGTCCACCTCATGACGCACTTGCCCGCGGCGGTCGCGCGTTGCGGCAGCCTCAGCGGCAGCAGGCGTTTCCCGATGTTCTTCCACGTCGGTCACCGCTCCCAAAGTCAGCGGAGGTCAGTGCGCGCCGGCCAACTCGCCGGGCTGCGCCGGGCTGCTGTGGCCCTCAGCTTCACGGCCCACCACCTCTCGGCCCACCAGGCGATCGTAACGATACACATCGCTGGTGGTGCCCATCGACTCGTTGTACAGGCTGATGGACCCGATAAGCTGTTTCAGTTCCTCGCTGAACGCATGAATCGCCTGCAATTGGGTGGCCGATGCGGGGAGCTCGTATTGGGAGGTTTTGATGAACTTCTGGTAGCCGCGGTCAAGCAACCGCGCGACTTCGCCCTTTACCACGACTCCGGGGTGGATGGCGTATGCAGCCGCCGGATCGCCAGCGTCTTTGGCCTTGGGCGCCGCCACCAGCACGGCTCCCGCGCCGTACTTGCTCACCAGCGAGCCTCCTGCAACGCCGGCATAGGGAACTACATCGAAGGCGTGGGCGCGCAGCAGTTCCAGCGTCTGGTCGAAGTCAGGATGAGCGGATTTTCGTTTCATGATGGCGTTCCAATCTGGAAGAATGGGGACTTGAGGCATGACAAGTCCCCCTACCTCCAATCTCGCACATCGGCAGGGCGGGCTGCAATTCTCCATGGGCGCATCCACAGGACCATCCGGCTCCATGCGGACCGCACGCATCCGGGAAAGAAGCATGAGCATTCTTCATCTGCCCCGCTCGGTCTTCGACGAGCTCCGCGCCCACGGCGAGGAGACCTGGCCGCAGGAGTGCTGCGGCGCGCTGCTGGGCCGTGCGATTCAGAGAGGAGGGCAGGAGGGCGGGCCGGATGGCTGGCAGGTCGATTCGCTCGTGCGCGCCGTCAACGCCCGCTCCGATTCGCCCCGTAAGCGCTATCAAATCTCACCGGCCGATCTGGCCGGCATTGCGCTTGAGGCGCGCAGGCGAGGCCTCGAGATCGCCGGCTTCTACCACTCCCACCCCGACCACTCTGCTCAACCCTCATCCAGCGATCTGGCGGAAGCTTACTGGCTGGGCTGCTCCTACGTCATCACTGAAGTCGCCCAGGGAAAAGCCACGGTGACGAACGCCTTCCTGCTTGCAGGGACGACAGAAGAGGACAGGCATTTTGAGCCGCAGACGATCCGGATTGAAGATCGCTCCGCCGGTCCGCACCGCGCCTGATCCCAGCCCCAGTGGCCGCCGGTCAGCCTGTAAGTCTCGCCGACGGTGAGCTGCCGGTACAAATTTGTTACCTCAAAGGAAATCACCGGCACGCATGTCGGCAAGAAAAGAAACTTCTTTACACCAGGCGGTTCCAAGACCCATAATCTCCTTGCCTTAGAGGACTTGCGCTTCCCATCCCTATCCCCACTCCGCAAGACATCTCGGGTAAAAACAAGGAGGATTTCCACATGAAGATCATCAGCCCCGTATTGCTGGGACTGTCTCTCGCGGTTGTTGGAAGTTCGTTCACCGCGGCACAAGAAATGCAAGGTGCGGCGCCACAAGTGCAAGGTCCGCCAAAAGTCCTGCAAATTACGCGGGAGTTTATCAAGCCGGGGAAGTCCGGCGCCATCCACGACGCTTCGGAGAGCAAATTCGTGGCGGCAATGACCAAAGCCAAGTGGCCCACCCACTACTTCGCCCTCAATTCGCTTACGGGCAAGTCGCGTGCCCTGTACCTCACCGGCTATTCCTCATTCAAGGCCTGGGAAGACGATTTCACGGCCCAAATGAAGGACAAGCCTCTTTTTGCCGAGCTTGACAAGGATAGCGTGGCCGATGGTGAGCTGCTCAACGGTATTGACCAGTTTGTCTTCACTTACGACGAGGATCTGAGCTACCGGCCCAGCACGACACTAGCCCCTGCTCGATTCATGGAGGTCACGTCGTTCCACATCAAGCCCGGCCACAGAAAAGAATGGAACGAACTGGTGAAACTGGTCATCGACGCCCAAAAGAAGGCCGGTACCAGCGCGCACTGGGTCACCTACGAAATCGCCTACGGCGGTGACAACACCTACGTCGTCTTAAGCGATGACAAGTCGTTGGCCGACATCGATACCGGCTATGCCGAGGACAAGCAGTTCCGCGACGCCCTTGGCGAGGACGGAATGGCAAAGCTTAGTGGGCTTGTAGAGGATTGCATCAAGAGCTCCGACTCGGAGCTGTTTGCCATCAACCCCGCCCAAAGCTATCCTCCTGAGGCATGGGTCAAGGCCGACCCCGGCTTCTGGAAGCCGAAGCCCGCCATGGCGCCGGCAGCAAAGCCTGCCGCCCCCGCCAAGAAGCCATCGATGTAACATTCGTCTCTGGCGCAACCCGGCTTTTCATCCGCGCGGCTCCGCAATTTGCAGAGCTGCGCTCACAGCACCGTCTTACCTTCCGGCCCTCCGGCCCGGTACACTGAGTAGGACCGGAGAGCCCGCGCCATGGCCGTCACAACTTCCCCAATCCAGCTACCCGAGCTCACTGCCGCCGATCTCTCCCGCTATGCGCGCCACCTCATCCTGCCCGAGGTGGGCATGGAGGGCCAGCAGAAGCTGAAGGCCGCGCGCGTTCTCTGCGTGGGAACAGGCGGTCTCGGCTCGCCGCTTGCGTTGTATCTAGCCGCGGCCGGCATAGGGACTCTTGGGCTCGTTGATTTCGATGTGGTCGACGCAAGCAACCTGCAACGGCAGATCATTCATTCCACCAGGGACATTGGCCGCAGTAAGCTCGACTCTGCCCAGGAAAAACTCCTTGCCCTCAATCCCGCGCTTAACGTGGTCAAGCACGAGACCATGCTCAGGAGCGAGAACGCCATCGAGATCCTCAGGGACTACGACATCGTCGCCGACGGTACCGACAACTTCCCCACGCGCTACCTGGTCAACGATGCCTGCGTCCTCACCGGCAAGCCCAACGTCTACGGGTCAGTTTTCAGGTTTGAGGGCCAGGCCAGCGTCTTTGCCACGCGCGAGGGGCCCTGCTACCGCTGCCTCTATCCCGACCCACCCCCGCCGGGCCTGGTGCCGAACTGCGCCGAGGGCGGCGTGCTGGGCATTCTGCCCGGCCTGGTTGGCGTCATCCAGGCCACTGAGGTCATCAAGCTCATTCTGGGCAAGGGCGAGCCGCTCATTGGGCGCATGCTTCTTGTCGACTCGCTCGCCATGCGCTTCCGCGAGCTCAAGTTGCGCAAAGACCCAAACTGCCCGGTCTGCGGCCCGAACGCCACTGTCACGCGCCTCATCGACTACCAGCAGTTCTGCGGAATCGTGCCCGAAACCCGACAGGAACAGGCAGTGAAGAATGGCATTCCCCAAATCAGTGCGAAGGAGCTGAAGCAGCGCCTCGACGCCGGCGAGGACGTGTTCATCCTCGATGTCCGCCAACCCTTCGAGTACCAGATCGCCAACATCGGCGGCAAGCTCATCCCGCCGAACGAGGTTCCCCAGCGCCTCGCCGAACTCGACCGCAATCGCGAGATTGTGGTGCAGTGCCGCTCGGGCCATCGTTCGCAGCGCATCGCCGAGTTTCTCGCGGAGGCAGGCTACCCCAACGTCAAGAACCTCGCCGGAGGCATCCTGGCCTGGGCTGACCAGATCGACCCCAAGGTGCCGAAGTACTGAACGCGCCGCTCGTTTCGCTAATCGATTTTCGCGTCTGAATGGCCCGAAGCGAGGTTTCGCCTCGACCTAAGCCTGCGCCGAACCTGACCGCCCGCCTATGAGATATCAGCCGGTCAGCTGATCTCGTCCAGCTTGCCGAAGATCATCTTGCCGCTGGCGGTCTGCAGCACGCTGGTCACGGAGATATCCACGCTCTTGCCGATCAGCTTGCGCGCGTGATCCACCACCACCATGGTCCCGTCGTCCAGATACCCTACGCCCTGGTTGTACTCCTTGCCTTCTTTCAGAATGAGCACGCTCATCTTCTCGCCGGGCAGAACCACGGGCTTGAGAGCATTGGCCAGGTCGTTGATGTTCAACACGTCCACGTGGTGCAGTTGGGCCACCTTGTTCAGGTTGAAGTCGTTGGTAACCACCTTGGCCTCCCACTTCTTGGCCAGTTCCAGCAGCTTCAGGTCCACTTCGCGGATGGAGGGAAAGTCGTCAGGCACGATCTGCACTTGAACGCTGGCGTTGGACTGCATCCGCTGCAGCATATCCAGGCCGCGGCGTCCCCGCTGGCGCTTTGATCCGTCGGTCGAGTCGGCGACAGTCTGCAGTTCCCGGAGCACAAACTCCGGCACTACAAGGGTGCCGTCGATGAAGCCGGCCTCGGCGATGTCGGCGATGCGGCCGTCGATGATGACGCTCGTATCGAGAACCTTGGCGGTGCGGCGCGTGGGCTTGTCGCTTGAAAACACCATACCCAACGCCGCGGGGTTCAGCAGGTCGCCCTTGCTGGCGCCCACCAGCAGGCCAATGTAGGTCATGAGCAGGAGCACGAATATCTGCAGCGCAGCGGAGTTCGTGGCTGGGAGCGGCGCCCAGCGCAGCACCAGGCAAAACAGCGCCGCGCCGAAGATGCCGAGCACACTGCCCGTCACGGCGCCAATCAGCCGCCGCAGCGTGAGCGCCCGCACGCGCAGCTCGAAAACGATGACTGCGCAGGCCGAAAACGCACCGATAATCGCTCCCTCCCAGCCCGTCGGGATGCCGAAGGGGCGAAGAAAGTAACCGATGACGGCAAGCAAAATTACAAAAAGAATGCGTAAAACTACTATGTCCATAAGATCTTGCTTCCAGTGGCAATGAAAAAAATACGTCAGACAAGCTACAAATGCCGAGTATGACGATACCAACACTCCATCGTCAAGAGGGAGCGTCGAAATAGCGAGGGACAGGCAATAGGAAGTGATAGGGAATAGGGAGCCGAGACGTTCTGTGCCGGGAAAGGGGCAAAAGCTCCAGGAGGCGGTTCAAAGCGCCGCCGCGATCACAAGCGGCCTCCCACGGCTCAAGGATGCGCCAATTCCCAGGGAAGCAGGGAGTCTGGCCTTTCCGGGATTCCTTCTAACCTATCCCCACAACTAGTGTGGTGAGTCAGAAATTTGTTGAAAATCAACCGCAGATCCTTCGACTCCGTTTGGCCCAAAAACCGGCCAAACTTCGCTCAGGATGACAATTCATTAAGCAAACTTCTGACTCAGGGCACTAAGGCCTGGGCCCTATGTCCACAGGCCGGAGGTGAGGTATTCGTGGATGGAGGCGGCGGCTTTGCGTCCGGCACCCATGGCGAGGATGACCGTGGCGCCGCCGGTTACGATGTCGCCGCCGGCAAAGACGCCGCGCTTGCTGGTGCGCATGGTCTCGGGATCGGCCACGATGTAGTTGCGCTTGTTGGTGGCAAGGTCGGGCGTGGTGCTCTGGATGAGTGGATTGGCGGTGGTTCCTAAGCCAATGATGGCCACGCTGGCGGGCAAGACGTACTCCGAGCCGGCAATCGGGACAGGCCGTCGGCGGCCGTCGGCGTCGGGCTCACCCAGCTCCATGCGCACACAACGCGCGCCGGTAAGCCAGCCCTTTTCGTCGCCCAGAAACTCGACCGGGTTGGTCAACATGCGAAACTCGATGCCCTCTTCGCGGGCGTGGTGGACTTCCTCGAGGCGCGCGGGCATCTCGGCTTCAGACCGGCGGTAGACCAGGGTGGCCGTCTTTGCGCCCAGCCGCCGCGCGGTGCGCACCGCGTCCATGGCGGTATTGCCCCCGCCCACCACAATCACGTCTTTATCGCGGCAGCTGTAGATGGGCTCGTCGAACTCAGGAAACTGGTAGGCGCGCATGAGGTTGGTGCGGGTAAGGAACTCGTTGGCCGAGTAGACGCCGTTGAAATGTTCGCCGGGCACGCCGAGAAACATCGGAAGTCCCGCGCCGGTGGCGACAAAGACCGCGTCGTAGCCTTCGACGCGCATCAGTTCGTCGAGTGTGACGCTCTTGCCCACCACCACGTTGGTCTCGAACTCGACGCCCATGCGGGCGAGATTGTCCACTTCTCCCTTGACGATCGACTTGGGCAGGCGGAACTCGGGAATGCCGTAGACGAGCACGCCACCAAGCTCGTGCAGGGCCTCAAAGACGCGCACGCGATGGCCTTTTTGAATGAGGTCGCCGGCTGCCGAGAGGCCGGCCGGACCGCTTCCCACGATAGCAACGCTCTTGCCCGTGGGCGGCGCAATGGCAGGCAAGCCGAGTTTGCCGCTCTGGCGCTCAAAGTCCGCGATGAAGCGCTCCAGGTTGCCGATGGCCACCGAATTACCTTTTTTGCCCAACGCGCATCCGCCCTCGCACTGTTTCTCCTGCGGGCAAACGCGGCCGGTGATGGCGGGCAGCGCGTTATCCTCGCGCATCTTGGACGCCGCGGCCAGAAAATCGCCTGCGTAGATCAGGTCTACGACCTCTCTGATCTTGACACCGACGGGGCACTGGACCTGGCAGCCGGGCTTGGCGCAGCCAAGGCAACGCGAGGCTTCGTCGACTACGGCAATCGCGGACAGTCCCTGATTGACTTCCTCGAAGTTATGGGCGCGCATATCGGGGTCGACTTCCGGCATCTTTGCGCGCGGAATTTTCATACGCTCTTTGAGAGGAAGCGAGTTCGTCTTAGGCATGGAGCTTCTCCTCTCGAGCAGCACGGGCTGCAGCGACCTCTGCGCGCAGCCGGGCGGATTCCTCTTCCTTTTGGGCCAGCTCGGCGCGAAGCTCGGCCAACTCCTCCTGCTTGTGCGCTTCAAAAGTTTGGAGCGACTGGCACTCCTGGCTGCGATACATGGCGTTGCGCTGCATGAGAACCTCAAAGTTCACCTGCGCGGCGTCGAACTCGGGGCCGTCTACGCAGGCAAACTTGCTCTGGTTGCCGAGCAGCACGCGGCAGCCGCCGCACATACCAGTGCCGTCAACCATGATGGAGTTAAGGCTGACCATGGTTTTGATGCCCAACGGCGCAGTAATTTGCGCCACGGCGCGCATCATGGGGACTGGACCCACGGCGAGCACAAAGTCCGGCTTGCGCCCGGCGGCGAGCAGGTCATTGAGCTTTTTTGTCACCAGCCCATGTTCGCCGTAGCTGCCGTCGTCGGTCATCACGTAAGCCTCATGGCTCGCTTGGCGCACTTCGTCTTCGAACACCACCATCTCTTTGCTGCGCGCGCCTTCAACAAAGACGACGTGGTTATCAGCTTCCTTCAGGGCTTTGGCGGTGGGCAGCGCCATAGCCGTGCCTACGCTGCCGGCCAGAATCACGGCCATGCCGTAGTTTTTGATCTCGGAGGGGTGGCCGAGCGGGCCGACGATGTCGAGAATCGAGTCGCCGGTCTCAAGGCAGTTGAGCAACGAGGTGGTCTTGCCCACGCCCTGCACGCAAATGGTGATGGTACCGGCTGCTGGATCGGAGCCCTTAATGGTGAGCGGGATGCGCTCGCCTTTGTCGTGCAGCCGCAAAATGATAAATTGCCCCGGCCGCTGCTTGCGCGCGATGCGGGGCGCCTCAATCACAAACTGCTTGATGTTGAGGCCAACGGTACGGGCTTCAAGAATCTTGAACATATTTGAAAACTAGACCTCCGGTTCGGTCCATTTGTGCTGGTGCTGGGAGTATTTCGCCTGGCAGAATCGCCCTCGCGCAACGCCTAATTAAAGAATATCGTGTCGCCATTTAGAGGCAAGTTCGAATATTAGCTTGGACCTATGCCTCGTCTTTGTTCCTCATTGATTATGAAGGAATTGGCGATCTTAGGGTGTGACGCGCGTCACTCAAAAAGCGGACCGCTGAAGGGTTCATTGGCCGGGCGGGCTCACAGGTCGCCCGTTCCACAGCAGATAGAGTCCCCAGGCTGCGAGCGTGCATTCGTCGCGGATCGCGCCGTCCAGCATCATCTGCTCAAATTCAGCGATGGGAACGGAGTGGGCCACGAGATCGTGCTCTTCGTCGTCGGGTTCTTTGGGCACGGGTGAGAGGCCGGCGGCCAGGAACACGTGCAGCTTTTGCCGGAGGAAGCCGTAGGCGATCCAGAGCGTTCCCAGGTGCGTCATGAGGGCGGCGCCGAGGCCGAGCTCTTCCTTCAGTTCGCCGCGCGCCAGCTCCTCGGGGCTGTCGATCTCCATCTCCCAGCCGCCCTGGGGCAGCTCCAGCGCGCGCTCCTGAACGGCGTAGCGGAACTGCTCGACAAGCCAG
>JAJXXG010000756.1 GCA_021781255.1 Acidobacteriota bacterium | reverse complement strand
TTATGGGTATGATGCTCGTGCGTGTGCTCGTGACCGTGGGAGTGTCCGTGGCCGTGGGTCTCCTCTGAACCCTGAGCCCTGACCCCTGCCGGGGCCCCCGGCGAATGATCTGCGTTCGCTGGGGTGGCTGACCCCTGTGTCAGTACATCCACCTTGATCGCCGCCAGCCCACCGCGGCTCACCTTGCGCATCTCGAGACTTGCGCCCACGTTCAATGCCAAAGCCGTCTCGGCCAACATAGGGAAGGGAACGCCCGCATCCACCAGCGCGCCCAGCAGCATGTCGCCGCTGATCCCGGAAAAGCACTCCAAATATCCAATACGCATCGCTCTGTGATTCTAAATTGCCGGAGGTATCAGAAGGGAGCGGGATTGCGCTAAGCGCCGCGCCGCGCAAGAATCTCGACGGGAAGAACCGCGTTTAATGATCCCGACCGAAACCCCGCGCAGTCGAGCGTGACGTATTGGAAGCCTGCCTGTTTCAGCGCCGTGGTAATGGTGTCCAGCATCTCCATCGTCAGCGCGCGGGGCAGCTCATTGCGCGCAATCTCTACGCGAGCCAGCTCGCCGTGGTGGCGCACGCGGAACTCGCGGAAACCAAGCTGGCGCAGGCTCTCCTCGCCGCGTTCCACCTGGGCAAGAACTTCGCGCGTCACGGTGCGGCCGTATTCCACGCGCGACGAGAGGCATGGCGCTGCCGGACGGTCCCAAACCGGATAGCCGGCCGCCTTGGCCAGCGCCCTCACTTCCAGCTTCGTCAACCCGGCTTCAGCCAGGGGCGCGAGCACGGCGTGCTGCTCGGCCGCGCGCTGGCCGGGGCGAAAATCTCTGGTGTCGTCGGCGTTCATCCCGTAGGCAGTATGCAAAAATCCCAGCTTGCCGCCCAGCGCTTCCATTACGGCAAACAGCTCGTCCTTGCAATGAAAGCAGCGGCTGGCGTCGTTGCGCGCGTACTCCGGCCGGTCGAGTTCTTCGGTTGCCACCACCTCGAGCGGCATTCCCAGCGACCGGGCAAAAGCGCAGGCCTGTTCCATGTCGCGCCGCGACAGGCTGGGTGAGTCGGCCAGCACCGCCAGCATGCGCGAACCCAGCACGCGATGCGCCGTGGCCGCCAAAAACGCCGAGTCCACGCCGCCGGAGTACGCAACCATCAGACCGCCCAACTGCTTGAGCCGTGCTTCCAGTGCATGCAACTTCACCGCCGCATCCAGCGCGCCGGCATCGCCGCTCGCTGCCGCCGCAGCCCCCATTAGTTTCGCCTCTGCGTTCGCCGCCATGGCTCCGATTATATCGTTAGGCGCATTTTTTTGCCTGTGCCATAAGGCCCGCGAATCCCATGAACGTTTGACGCCCCCGGTCACAGGCAATAGCTTGGAAGAGAGCAGATCACCGGTCAATCGTTGCCTCAATAAGGAGATTGAATGTCTTCGAAGTTCTCCCCCCGTTTGTTGATGTGCTTTTTAGGTCTAATCCTGGCTTTGCCTGCCTGGAGTACAGCGCACGGGCAGAGCACGCTCGCTCCGTACCTTGAGCAGTTCGAGAAAGAAACCACCGTGAAGGTGCTGCCCAATGGGCTTACGCTGATCATTTGCGAGCGCCACGACGCGCCGGTCTTCAGTTACCGCACATTCGTCGACGCGGGCGACGTGAATGACCCCGCGGGCGAGAGCGGATTGGCGCACATGTTCGAGCACCTGGCGTTCAAAGGGACGAGCCAGATTGGGACCACGAATTACGCGGCCGAGAAGGTGGCGCTCGAAAAGGTGGAAGCGGCCAACGACGCCTACGAGGCTGAGTACCTGAAGCATGTAGGCCGTGATCCCAAAAAGCTTGCCGAACTGCACAAGGCGTTTCTCCAGGCGCAAGCCGAAGCAGAGAAGTACGTCATCCCCAATCAGTTCACCGAGATTGCAGAGGCGAACGGTGCGCACCATTTAAATGCCGAGACTGGCCTGGACGACACGCAGTTCTTCTGGTCGATGCCGGAAAACCGGCTGGAGCTGTGGGCATGGCTGGAAAGCAGCCGCCTGGCGGATACTGTCCCGCGCGAGTTCTACAAGGAGCGCGACGTGGTGGTCGAAGAACGCCGTATGCGCACCGACTCCGATCCCATCGGGCGATTGGTTGAACAGTTCCTGGCCACGGCTTACGTGGCGCACAACTACGGTCGCAGCTCCATCGGATGGCCGAGCGAGGTAAGCCAGATTACAGCCACCGAGGCCATGGCCTTCCACAAGAAGTACTACGTTGGCGGCAACCTCGTGGTGGCTGTTGTGGGCGATGTGGACGCGAAGACCGCGATGCCGATGCTGGAGAAGTATTTCAGCCGCGTTCCCGCCGGCCCCAAGCCGGAAGATATGACGACTGTGGAACCAAAGCAGTTTGCCGAGAAGTCGGTCATCATCCGCGAGCAGACGCAGCCGTTTTATATCGAGGGTTATCATCGGCCGAACTACCTCGACCCCGATGATGCGGTGTACGACGCCATCAGTGACATTTTGTCGAACGGCCGTGTTTCGCGGTTTTATCGGAGCATGGTGGAGCAGCAGCAGATTGCCGCCGAGGCCGCGGGTTTCAGCCCGTTCCCAGGAGAGAAATACCCGAGCCTGTTCGCGTTCTACGCCATTCCGCTGCCGGGCCACACCCCGGCGGAGATGCGCACGGCGATTCACAAGGAGATTGAAAAGCTGAAGACCACCGATGTGACCGACGCCGAGCTCGAAATGTATAAGACGCGGGCACGCGCCGACATTCTGCGCAGCCTGGACAATAGCGAGGGGCTGGCGGACTCGCTTGCCGCGTACCAGACACGCTATGGCGACTGGCGCGAGCTGTTCCTGCAACTGGATAGGGTGGACAAGGTAACGAAAGCCGACATTCGCCGCGTGGCAAATAAAATATTTGTGGCCTCGAACCGGACCAGCGCCGAGATCGATACCGAAGCACCGGCGGCAACTGCCAGGCAGAATGGAGGCGCGCAATGATGCAAAACAGCCATCAGTGGTCAGTCGTCAGTCATCAGTTGGGTCGTCAACCCGCCTCACGCGCCAGATTGTCTGCCATCCTGAGCGCAGCTTGGCGCGCTTTTGCGCCACGCGGAGTCGAAGGATCTGCGGTTGCCTTACGCGAGGCCGCACTTGGCAGGAGCCTCGCGTCAAGCCGGGTGCCCCAGCTCGAGGTGGAGTTCTCGCTGTCGCGATTTGGAAAAGCGCGCGCGTGGCGATTCGCCGCATTCGCCCTGCTGCTGTTTGCGCTTTCGCCGCTCTCCGCACAGCAATCCAAGCCGTGGCAGCAGATCCCCATCCCCGAACTGCACGAATTCAAGCCGCAGCAGCCAAGGCGGATTGAGCTGAAGAACGGGATTGTGGTGTTTTTGCAGGAGGACCACGCGCTGCCGTTTGTCTCCGGGTCGGTGCTGATTCCGGGCGGCTCTCGCGACGTCGATCCCTCAAAGGCGGGCCTGATCGGGATCTATGGCCAGGCGTGGCGGACCAGCGGAACCGCAAAGATGAGCGGGGACGCGATGGACAACTTTCTTGAGGCCAGGGCCGCGCACATTGAGACAGCGGGCGACGACGACTCCACCGCGCTCTCCTGGGATTCGTTGAAAGGCGACGCCGACCAGGTCTTTTCGTTGGCGATGGATTTACTGTTTCATCCCCAATTCAGTGCGGAAAAGCTGGCGCTGGCCCAGCAACAGGAAGCTACGGCCATCGTGCGGCGCAACGACGATGAAGACGGGATCGCCGGGCGCGAGTCGGCGAAGCTGGTGTACGGCGTCAACAGTCCGTACACGCGGCAGCCGGAACTGGCCACAATCAGCGCGGTCACGCTCGCTGACCTCGAGGCTTGGCACGACCGCACCCTCAAAGGAAAGCTGATCGTCGGCATCAGCGGCGACTTTGACCCTGCGGCAATGGAAGCCAAGGTGCGCGCGGCCTTCGAGGGGCTGCCGGCCGTCACGCCTGAGCCGCCCCGCCACGATGAGTTTGCCGGACCCACGCCCGGCGTGTACTTCATCGATAAACAGGACGTAAACCAATCGAACGTGCAAATTGTGGGCCTGGGCATCGACCGTCACAATCCCGACGTGCCCGCGATTGTCGTGATGGATGAGATTCTAGGCGGCGGATTTGGCAGCCGGCTCTTTCAAAAGATCCGCACCCAATTGGGACTGGCCTACGCAGTGGGCGGAGGCTTTGATCTGCCCTTCGACCATCCGGGTGAATTTCGCGTGGTGGTGCTCACCAAGAGCGCGACAACGGTGGACGCAACCACTCACGCGCGGGACGAGATTGCAGGGATGAATACGAAGCCCTTCACTGAGGAGGAACTGAAGCGCGCCAAGGACGACATCCTGAACTCGTTCCTCTTCCGCTACGACACCAGGGGCAAAATTCTTGCGGAGCGCGAAAGGCTTGAGTTCTACGGCTATCCCGCTGATTATCTCGAGACCTACCGCGCCGCTCTTGAAAAGGTCACGCTCGACGATGTGACCGCGGCAGCGAAAAAGTACATCCAACCCGGAAAGCTGGCCGTGCTGGTGGTGGGCAATGGGCCCGAGATCAAGCCGGGCCTCGATGCGCTGGGGTTGGGCGCGCCGAAGCCCATCGACATTACCATTCCGCGGCCTGCGCCGCCCGAGCGCGCAGGCGGCGCGGGGGAGAAATGATATGGCTGCCGGAGTAACCATCAGCAGGCCGGAAACGTGCGTGATCGATGCCGAGGTCGAGATTGCTCCCGATACCGTCATCGAGCCGTTTGTGCAGTTGCTGGGCCGCACCCGCGTCGGCAGCGGCTGCCGCATTCGTTCCTTCACGGTGATTGAGAACTGCACGCTGGGCAACGGCGTTCTCATCCGCCAGAGTTGCGTGCTTGAGGATTCCACTGTGGCCGATGGCGCCAAGATCGGCCCTTTTGCGCACCTGCGCCCGGGTAGCGAAATCGGTGAGAACGCGCATGTGGGCAACTTTGTCGAAACCAAGAAGGCGCGGCTGGGCAAAGGGGCAAAGGCCAACCATTTGACCTACCTGGGCGATGCAGAGATCGGCGAAGGAGCCAATATCGGGGCCGGAACCATCACCTGCAACTACGACGGCGTAAACAAGCACCCCACCCGCATCGGCAAAGGGGCTTTCGTGGGCAGCGATACCACGCTGGTGGCGCCCATCAGCGTAGGCGATGGAGCATATATCGGCGCAGGTTCCTGCATCACTAAAGATGTGCCCGCCGACGCGCTGGCCGTGGCGCGCAGCCGGCAACTCACCAAAGAAGGCTGGGCCGCGGCGCGGCGCCGGGCGAAGTAATCGGCTCAGGCCGGTATCGTAGCGGGCTCTCTTCTCCCAACGCTTGCCGCATGCGTTAAGCTGCCGCGTCGCAGTGCAACGTTGGTGTCATTGAGGCTGGGCGGCGGAGATGATAGCCTTCTAGCAAGAGAGATTCGGGCAACTGCTCCCCTGATTCCGCGGTTGCATCGGATCTGACGTGTCATTTTGTCTTTTGTATGGACTTTCCCGCTGGTCGTATCCTCTGCTGAAGAGCAGAACGCTGACAGGTCGGGAATTTGGCCTTAGGTGCGCAGCGACAAGATTTTTTCAACGGATGGAGCGCACGGCGCGTAACCGCAAGAGACAGGCCATAGTGCCCGCCGATCAAAAGCAGCTACTGCAACGGCACTGGCCTCGCGCGACCGGGCAGAAGAGCATAGCCGTGCAGGAGCGCAGGAATCGCTTATCCTCGCGGGTGATGAGCGAAAGCTCGAAGGAGACGGAGGTTTTTGTTTGGCTTTAAAATCAACAGGCGAGAAAAAAACCTATCCTTCGGAAAATGCACGCAGGGACGATGGAGAGACCGCGCGCAAGCCGACGCGGGTTCTTGTGGTCGATGACGAGACGCCCGTGCGGACGATGATGGCTGCGGCTCTGGAGCGCCAGGGATACACAGTCGAACTGGCCGGCGGGGGGCGCGAGGCTCTCGCCTTGCTGGAACTGAACACCTTCAACCTGGTGCTCACTGACATCGTCATGCAGGACGTTGACGGCATTGCGCTGCTCGATCGCATCCACGCGCTGCAGCCTAACCTTCCCGTCGTCATGGTGACCGCGGTTCACGACATCAGTGTAGCCATTGACTCCATGCGCCGTGGGGCCTATGACTATCTGCTCAAGCCCTTCGAGAGCGAGCAGTTGTTAAACACGGTCGAGAGAGCGCTGAGCCACCGGCAGGCGCTTGAGGAGACGCAGAGTTACCACCAGAGTCTGGAAGAGATGGTGCGGGCCAGGACGGAGATGCTGCGCCATGCGATGGAAGATCTCGAGCACTCCTACGACGTAACCCTGGAGGCGCTGGGCGATGCCCTGGACCTGAAAGACTCTGAGACCGAGGGGCACTCCAAGCGGGTAACGGCTTACGCCATCGCGCTGGCGCGCGCTATGGGCATTCCTCCCAATGAGATCAAGGTCATCGCGCGCGGTGCTTTTCTGCACGACATCGGCAAAATGGCCATTCCTGACGAGATCCTGCGCAAACCCGGCAGGCTCAGTCAGGAAGAACAGGATTTGATGCGCGAACACTGCTCTCGCGGCTATAACATGCTGCGCAAGATCCCGTTTCTTGCCGGATCGGCGGAGATCGTCTTCTGTCATCAGGAGCATTACGACGGAAAAGGATATCCAAACCACCTGAGTGGACGCGAAATCCCCATTGGAGCGCGAATCTTCGCAGTGGCAGACGCTCTTGACGCGATTACAAGCGACCGGCCCTACCGCAAGGCGCGCGGTTTCGCTGATGCCCGCGAAGAGATTCTGCGCTGCTCGGGAACACAGTTCGATCCTGCCGTGGTCGAGGTCTTTTTAAAGATTCCCGACGAGCTTTGGCAGGAGCTGCGCTCTGAGATCAGCGGCCAGAATAAGCAGTACTCTACCTTCGACATGGCTCTTGCGCCCGGTTCGTCAGAGTCGTAGGAATTGATTTTTGACCTCCAGATATTTTCCTCCGAGAATCCCATCCTGGAGATGAACCTGTGCAGGTATTTTCACAAGATGAGTCTCGATTCCGCCTCGACAGGCTGGCGGGCTGGAAGATCGACGAAGGAATACTTATAAAAACATTTAAATTCAAAGACTTCCGTTCTGCTCTCTATTTCGTTAATGGCGTGGGCGAGCTTGCAGAAAAAGCCGGTCACCATCCTGACATTGACATCCGGTACAACCGCGTGACACTGAGCCTGACGACTCACGACGCTGGGGGCCTTACCGGGAAGGATTTCGAACTGGCTGAAGCGGCAGAAAAGCTGGCCGGATAAAAGCTGGGGCGAAGTACCCGGAGGGGCGGTGACTGAGGTTACTTACTGTACCCTCGCTCCAATTCTAAAGTACATCCTGAAATCTGGATTTCCACTCATTTCTCCGTTTTGACGGAACTGTTTGATCGCTTTCGATTGCTGACACGCCGTCTCAGCCTCTCGTCAGGCACTGGCTGAGTGGCTCTTCCATGAGATCATTCACCAGCAAGGCTAGCCGGGATACGATTGTAAATCTTTATAACTATTTAATTATAAATAACTTATAGTGAATCGAATATTCTCGCACAGCGCAGGTCAAGCCCTTCGGAGCCCAAAATGCCTCCACGCTTCGGTTCTTGAGGTGACTTCCTTAGAAGCTCATTCTTGGAAAATGGATGACTCGACAAATAAAAAATAAATTTTGAAAATTGTATTTGCTTTTTTTCGAATCTATGTTATGGTGTATATATTCCGGTTATGGAGAGCATCTCCAAACCGGAAGTAGTTTGCGTCACTGGCCTCCCGGCACGAGCAGCTTGCTGTTCGTGCCGTTTTTTTATTTACGGGCAATTTGCACACAATGGTCTGCTGATAGCGTCACGAACCTTGCCTGGGTTTGCGTGAACGATGTCGTTCGCACTGCCCCAATTAGCGTTTTTTCAGATCCACCAAGTGGCTGTTAGCCTGGCTCTTCCGAACCCGTTTGCGTGGCAGTTACGACTTTGCAAGATGCCGTAAAATCATTCGCAGAGGCGTTTCATGAAGCATTTATTCAAGGGCCATTTGGTCAAGGGCCGCTGGGCATGGAGTTTGGCAGTTTTCGCGCTCACTGCGGCCAGTTATGCGCAGTGGGCCAACCCGGCAGACGACGTTCCCGCCTATCATCCCTCGGCTCCGCTCAATATTCACGCCATCCCGCCGATCCTTTCGGGCAAGCAGTTGACCGGCCCCAGCTTCCGTTACCACTGGCAGGTGCGGGCCTATCAGCTCGCGGCCCAGATTCCCGGCGTCATTTATCAATTGCCGTGCAATTGCCGCTGCGACCGTGCCTTGGGCCACACCAGTTTGCACAGTTGCTATGAGACGACCCACAGCACCCAGTGCGCCGTCTGTGCTGCCGAAGGCTTCTACGCCTATTTCAAAACCAAGGCAGGGTGGACGCCCGCGCAGATCCGCGCCGGCATTGCGCGCCACGAGTACGAATCGATCAATCTTGACAAACAGTAGAGGCGACATTCAGGCGCCAGGGCGCATTACACCATCTCGTCGACGCCTGCCCGTACGGGGCCATCGAATGGAACGCAGAACTCCAATTGCCGCAGAAGTGCACGTTGTGCGCCCATCTGCTCGATCAAGG
>JAJXXG010000388.1 GCA_021781255.1 Acidobacteriota bacterium | reverse complement strand
CTGCGTGCTGGTATCTGAATCGTTCATGGCAAACCCTCCGTTGCCACCCGGCGCGAACGGCTTCTTCGATGCTACAATCGTAAAGGTATATGGCGGCTATAGTTCAGCGGCAGAACGCCTGACTGTGGCTCAGGATGTCGTGGGTTCGATCCCCACTAGCCGCCCCATTTGCTACCGTCCCCAATCTTTCCCCGCGCATCGGTTTTCCGTGACTTCACAAGCCCCGAACATTGCAGCCATCGCACACGCACCCGGCTCGCAGTCTGAGTGGCTTACGGCCTTTGTGCCCCGCGCAGGCCTGCGCAACGGCCATCTGCAAACCATCGTCGGCAACTTCCTTCCCCGGCCCGCATTCACGGTTCCGTCCGCGCCAGAGCTGGTTGTTGTGGACCCCGCCGACAACAGCCGCATCCTGTGCCACTGCAGCTGGCAGCCCGGCCACAGTGACCGCCTGACGCTCGTGCTGGTGCACGGCCTTGAGGGCTCGTCGGACTCCCGCTACATTCGCGGCATCGCGGCCCGCGCCTGGGCTGCCGGATGCAACGTCATCCGCATGAACATGCGCAACTGTGGCGATACAGACCACCTGACGCCCACGCTCTACAACTCCGCGCTCTCAGCGGACGTGGGCGCCGTGGTGTGCCACTTTGCTGCGCAGCACCATCTGCGGCATGTGGCCCTGGTCGGCTACTCCATGGGCGGCAACCTGGTGCTCAAGCTCGCCGGCGAGTGGGGCAATCAACCTCCGTTGTGCGCCGTGGCCGCCGTATGCCCGGCGCTGGATCTCGCAGCCGGCGCCGACGCCCTGCACGAGCCCGCCAATCGCGCCTACGAGTGGCACTTCCTGCGCGGGCTGATGGCCCGCTATCGACGCAAGGCCGCGCTCTTCCCCCGCATCTACCAGGCAGACGGCTTCGGCCCCGTGCGCTCGCTACGCGAGTTTGACGACAAGATCATTGCGCGCTACTGCGGCTATCGCAACGCCGACGACTACTACTACCGCGCCGCCGCAGCCCGCGTCGTTCACCGCATCGCCGTGCCCACCTTCATCCTGCGCGCGCTCGACGATCCCTTCATCCGCTTTACCCCGGAGACGCGCGCCAATCTGCTCGCCAATCCGCACGTCACCCTAGTGGAAACTGCCCACGGAGGCCACTGCGCCTATCTCTCGCGCGAGTCCGGCGACGACATCCACTGGGCAGAGTCCACACTGCTGCGCTACCTGCTGCACACCACCGGCAACCACAATGGAAGCTGACTGGGAGGTGGAGCTCACGCCCGAAGCGCCGATCATCGACGCATCCTGGACCGGCCTCGTCGACCTGCGGCGCGAACCGCATCGCGTGCATGAGTTACCGGAGGTTGAAGCACTGCCCGCGCTGGCCCATGCGCTGCTGCGGCTGAATGCCGCCTCATCGCCGGTGTGGACGGCCAAGTGCGACGTCTGGCCGCTCCCCGAGTTCGATCCCGATGAGATGGATGCTGCCGACGAGCACCCCCAGCACGCGCTCGCCTGCTACGTCGATCTGCTCCCCGGAAGCGCCAGCTGGGACACTCCGCCCGTAGCCGTCGCATGGTGCCGGGCGCTGTGCCATCGCCTGCATGCCGCACCGCTGCACAGTTGCCGCGCTGACCTCATCGTGCGCCACGCCTGTCCCGCACCCGGCATCTCCGGCATCGGCATCACCGCGTATCTCTCCGCCTGCGGGCAAACGCCCGCCGACGCAGCCCTGGCGCTTGGCGCCGCGCTGGCTGCCTTTGCAGATGCCGTGTCGCCCGCAACGCCTCCCGCAGACGCCGCTTCACGGCTACAATGAAGTCATACGGGCGAGTAGCTCAACTGGACAGAGCACCGGCCTTCTAAGCCGGGGGTTGCAGGTTCGAGCCCTGCCTCGCCTACCACCGAAATGCAAAAGGGTTGCCGCCGCGGCAACCCTTTTCCCTGCGCGCTCAGGCCTTCTGCTTGCGCTGCCAATACACGCTGTAGCGCTCGTCCAGCACGCGGTACAGCGGGCGCAACTTCGTTGCACTGGCCTGCCCCACGGTGGTGAAGCTCAACTCGCCATCCTCATCCTGCCGAACCCAGAAGCCCTCCTGCGTCTCCTCAAACGTGGGCATGGGCAGCGCCGGAAGACGCTCCATGTCAGGCCCCTGATTGTTGTCGATCATGTCCTGGCTCAATCCCGCGCGACCCAGCTCTGCGGCCAGCACCAACGGCCCGTACGCCAAGGTGGCCAGCTCCGGGCTGCCCGCCACTGGATCCTGCCGCACGCGCATCGGCAGCGTCACCTCCACGCGGTCGTTGTTCTTCCACGTGCGCTGCAGCAGCAGGTAGCCATCGCTTCCCTTCACCGCCTTCTCGGCGCGGCCGTTCACGCTCACCGTCATGCCATCGGTCCACTGCGGCGCGCGCACGCGCAGCCCGAATGCCGTCGGCTGCTCGGCGTGGACCACAATCGACGTCCGCGCCTCATCCGGAAAGCGCGTCTCCTGCACCAGCCGCACGCGCTTCTCCGGCCAGCTCACCTCCGAGGCAACAAACTGGTTTACATAAACGCTGTCCGCATCGCGAAAATAGAGCGTGTCCACCAGCTTTGCGTACTCTTCCTGCCCCGTACCCGTGCAGCACCAGTTCGAGTCGAAGGCATCACCAAACGTCTTCCATCCGCCCGGGATCGTGGGCACGTAGTACATCAGCATGCCGTCCACGTTCTGCGTACCCGCGCGCACGTTCCACAGTAGATGCTCGTAGTAGTCCATCAGCCGCGCATCGGGCTTCCAGCCGAAGAGGTGGCGCGTGAGCTTGAGCATGTTGTAACTGCAGCAGCACTCCTGCCCGCCCGGCGCCAGATGCGTACCGCTCGTGTCCGGCTCGCTCCAGCCCTCGTTGTTATTGGAGGTGCCGCCCGGCGCAAACGTGTGATGCTCCGTCACCGTCTGCCAGAAGAACTCTGCAATGCTCCTGTAGCGTTCATCGCCTGTCAGCTCATAGCCGCGCGCCGCGCCAATCACCTTGGGGATGTTCGTGTTGGAGTGCAGCCCAGCCAGCTTGTCCTCATGCGCGGCCAGCGGATCAAAGAACCGCTTGTGCTCAAAGCGATATCCACCGTTCAGATATTTCTTCTCGCCCGTCACCGCGTACAGGTTGAACAGAACCTCATTCATGCCGCCGTGCTCCACCATCTGCACCTTGGCCAGCTCCTCATCGCTCAGCGGAGCAACCCAGTCGAGCGCCCAATCCGCCATGCGCGTTGCGGTCCACAGCGCGCGCTCGCTGCCGCAGTGCACATACATGTCCAGATGCCCGGCCATGATCTTGTGATAGGTGTAGAAGGGCGCCCACACGCGCTCGTGCTTCTTCAGCCGGTCATAAAAGCTCTCGGGATATGCGCCCAGGTATCCGTTGTGCTGCTGACACTCGGCCAGCATCTGCACCAGTTCCTCCGCCTTCAGGCGCAACGACTCATCGCCCGTTGACGCATACATCAGTGCGCAGGCTGAAAGATAATGCCCGCCCGTTAGATGTCCGCGCAACTCGCAGTCCGGTGCCTCCCAGCCGCCCAGCGGCTTGGCCGTCGAGGGCTTGCCCGCCGTCACGCGAAAGTTGTGCGCCAGCCGATCGTTCGGCAGCATGTAGAGATACACACGGTCGCGCTCCTGCATCTCTTTGAGCGGGCCGGACCTGAGCCGCACCTGCGCCATGGGAAACGGGCTCGCCTGCCACGCAACCTTCTCGTAGCCCGTATGATTCTTCGCGCGCGGCGCATCCACCACGGGGTCCTGCCCCGCCGCCCACAGCCCGGTTGGCATCACCATTCCGCCTCCGGCCAACACCGCCGAAGTCTGCAAAAAACCTCTTCGCGTTATGCTCATCTGCTCTCCCTGTTCTCAATTCCCTGCGCTCGCGCCAAGATGCACACTCACAGCCGCGCTGCCCAGCGGCACCACGTAAGCGCCGCGCTCGGTTTGCAGCTTCTCCAGCGGCGTCATCGTGCCCACGCCTTTTATCTGTGCAGGCTGCTCCACGCGCAACAGCGCATGTGTGGTATAGGCATCGCCCGGCGCCAACTGAAGTTCCACGGTATGCGTCGCCGCGTCCAGCGTCACCTGCTCAAACCTCCCGCTCTCCAGCGTGAGCCACAGCCCCAGCGGCGCCAGGTAAACGCGCTGCCGGAAGCCATCGCGCGGCTCCACCGTCACCGCCGCGCCATGCGCATGCAGATTGCCGCCAAAGGCCAGCCATCCCAGCTCGGCATCCTTCACCACATACGTTGCCGTGGTCCACGTAAATCCAAAAAAGTTCGGCCCGTAGTCGCCTGTGTACGGGTCAAAGGCCATCTTGTCCGGATAGCTATGAAACGCCGCCGATGCAAATCCCTCTTGATCGATTCCGCTGATGGCGCCCATCGTTCCGCCATAGCCTATCCGCAGCAGATACAGGTCCTCCGGGTCGCGGCGAAACGCATCCAGCACCGGGATGGCGTTGATGCCCGAACCATAATGATGCAGTTGCCGCTCCAGCCGCGGATACTTGCCTCCATACAAGAAGTCCCAGTAGCGCCGCGCGCTGCCGTTGTATCCCCAGCTGGGAATCGTCGGCATGTAGCCGGTGATGGCATCCAGCGTTGTCTGCGCCTTGTCGTTCATGCCAAAGCGCCGCGTCCATGCATAGACCTCTTCCTGCCCGGTCGAGTCCCACGGCATCTCGCTGCCAAACGGATACGCCAGCTTTTGCCAGACGTCTGCTCGTGCGCGCATCGCGGCCTCCAGCTTGTCAGCCTCGGCGTTCATCCCCTCGCGGCGAAGATCGTCCAGCACGGCGACAAACACGTCGCCCTCCATCTGCCCAAACTGGCTCAGCTCCGGCGCATAGTGCGTCATCGCCATCGTGGTCTCATACGCCTGCGTCAGATACCAGCGCCAGTCGTGATGCGTCACCAGCCCCTGGTGATCGCGCGCCAGCCGGTAGAGCGCCCAATACGCCGCCACCACGTGCGGATAGTTGTACGAACGCCCAACGTCTTCGCTCGCCTTCTCGCTCCAGCTCTCCCACGTGGACCAGTTCTGATCCGTGCGATAGTAGCCCGTCGGCAGCTTGTCCGGCTGATAGTAGAACAGGCTCTTGCGCACGCCATACTTCTGCGGACCGTCCTTGTACTGCAGTTCGCCCCACAGTACGCCGTCCACAAACTCTTCCAGTTGCTCCACCTGTTTGGCGTCCGGATGCCCATACTCCTTCATCGCCGCGGCCAGCCACGAGCCGGCGCCCGCCTCGTCGCTCAGGCCCGCATTCCACACACGGCTGTCCTGCGTAACCTGCGCATTCGCCTCGCGGTCATAGCTGATGACCGAAGGGCTGCGATGGAAGGGATCATTCTTCGCGTCAAACCATTGCCGCGTAAACAGGAAGCGTCCCATGTCGTCCACCGCCTCCGCCTCCGGCTTGATCACGTCGTACTGCACGGTCTGCACCAGCCCGTCCGCGTAGGTAATCGTCAGGCGCGCGCGTCCCCAGCGCCTGCCGCGCACCGCATAGCGCTTCCAGGCACGCGTCGCTGCACTGGTCGCTTCTTCGGCCGCCGTCACCTCCATCGCGCCCTCCGGCTCCACCTGCATCGACTTCACCGGATGCGGATACTTCAGAAACAGGCTGGCATCCATGTCCTCCGGCACAATGTAACCGGGCACACCCACAGCAACGGGCCTTCCATTTGCGGCAAGCGTTTTCTCAATCGAGCGAATGGAGTCCGCCAGCACAAAGCGAAGCCCGACCGTGCGCTCCTGCCCCGGCTGCAACACTATGCTCGAAGCTGCGTTCCACTCCTGCGCCTGCTTCCACTCATTCTGCGCATAGGCCGTGGACGCCACCATCCACTCATAGAAGCCCTCGAAGGTCATATTCCGCGGCGTAAGATCCTCGAACAGTTCCGCCTTGTGCTCCCGCCGCTTCGGCCCCGCAATCGGCTTATAGGCCTCCAGCGGAGTCGCACCGTCCGGCACCACCAGCAGCGCGGGCCCATGCCCGTTGAGCCGCGTCACCTGAACATAGCCCGCATCCCGCGCAATCGACGGATCAGAAAAGCTGCAAACCGCGTGCGCCTCTTCCAGGCTTTTGCCCGTCATCACGTTGTCAAAGATCAGCGGAATCCCCAGCGCGCCAATCTCAATCGCCTGTGAGCCGCCATTGCGCAGCGTAAAGCGCAGCGCCAGCCGCCCATCCACCACAGCCCAAGTCCGCGTCACCTGCAGCGGAAGATCTGCCGGCAGCGTCGGCCCCAGGTCCTCACGCGCAAGCTCTCCCGGCCGTGTGGGCAGCGCGCGCACCGGATGCCGCTCCAGCGCCGTGGAGTACCCATGCCATGCCTCGGTCCCCACAACGCGCAGACGCAGATCCAGATCGCCCAGGTGGTAGTAGCCGTCCGTGGAGCGCGCCGCCAGCAACTCCGACGGCACAAAATCGAATCCCCCGCCGCCCTTCGGCTCCAGCCCGGCCACGATTCCCGAGGACCGCACAAGGCGCAGCGCAAACTCCGGCGTGTCATAGCGCGCCAGCCCCTGGTCCAGCATGGGGCCAAGCCTGTCTCTGCGCCCCGCCGGAAACCCCTGCCCCAGGCCCGCCATCGCGTTAGCCGCAAGGAACCCTGTCACCAGCCAGCTCGCATATCTGGTCGTTCGCACCGCTGAATCCTCCTACGTCTCGCTCGTCGGTCGCCGCCGCAGGACGGGCTCCCGCTCCCTGCCTCTCCGCCCGGAATGCGATTTATTGTATCCAACTTCGCATACAATGCAACGGGGCAAACTGCCTCTCTGCACAGATGCACTCCGGCCAGCTACCTGACATGACTTGCGCGGCCAGCCCGGCTCTACCAGCTGCCGCGCTCGCCAAAGATGTCGATCACGCTCGCCAGCCGCCTGCAGCCATTCTCCCAGTTGGCGTTCAACGCGCGCTCCAGCCGCTCGGCGTCTCCGGCCAGCAGCGCGGCAATGATCTCTTCGTGCTCGGTCACGGAGACATGAAGCTCGTTGATAATCGAGCTCGCATACAGCCGCCAGTAGCGCTCCGTCTGCGGTTCAATCGCCTCGTGCAAGGTCTTCAGGCGCTGCCCTGCGCCGGCATTCACCAGCAGTCCGTGAAACTCCCGGTCCAGGTCAAAGATGCTTGCTCCGGCAATCGAACGGTTGCGCGCAATCTCGCCCAGCTTGTCGTTCAGCACCTTCAGCTTCGCGGCAAGCTCGCGCCGCTCGGCCTGCGGCAGCGCGGCCGCCCTGCGCCCCGCCAGCCCTTCCACCCGGCCGATAATCGGATACAGTTCGTTGGCGTCCTCTTTCGTCAGCGGAGCCACCACCATGCGGCTCTTGCTCTGGTTACGGTGAACCAGCACGTACCCTTCCCGCTGCAGCAGATAGAGCGCGCCGCGCACCGGCGTGCGGCTCATGTGCAGGCGCTCGCAGATGTCTCCTTCCACAATCCAGGTTCCCGGCGACAGCTTGCCCTGCACAATCAATTCGCGAATCTGCTGGAACGCCGTCGTAACGCTGGTTCCGTGCTCGGCCCGAACGGGTTTCTTCTTCTTTTTCGTCTCGCTTGCTGTGGATGCCATCTCGCCTACACTTTCTGGATACGCGGACTCGCGATGAATCCGTTCAAGGCATGACCGATGTTCCAGCGGTCTTGCGCAGATTTTAGCAGGATGTTGAATCGGCCTGCCCAGTCGCGCGATCCGGCATCACTCCATACTCGAACCATCCGCGATACCACGTTCGCCCAATCAATCCGCAACGGAATCCGGCACGGGCTCGCCAATTGCCGCCTCGCTTTCCTGCGCTGCCGCACTGCGCGACCACAGCAGATAGACCGGGATGCCCAGCAGGACAAGCACCAGTCCCGGCCACGTGTACTGCGGCTTGTAGCGCAGCAGGGCCAGCGAGATGCCGCCCGCCATTACCAGATACAGCGTCGGCAGCCACGGATAGCCAAACGCTTGGTACGGACGCGGTGCATCCGGCAGCTTGCGGCGCAGCACGAATAGCCCGGCAATCGTCAGCATGTAAAACAGCAGCACGGCAAAGATGATGTAGTCCAGCAGCTGCCCATAGGAGCCGGAGACACACAGCACAATCGCCCACGCCGCCTGAATCGCCAGCCCCGCCACCGGCGTCCGATAACGGCGATGCAGCCTGCCCACCGACCGGAAGAACAGCCCATCGCGGCTCATCGCGTAGTAAACGCGAGCTCCCGCCAGGCTCAGCCCATTCGCGCAGCCAAAGGTTGACACCAGAATCGCCGCGGCCATCAGATATCCACCGATGTGCGGAAATATCTGGCTCAACGCCGCAGTCCCCACGCGGTCCTCGGTGGCAAACTGGATGCCCCGCGCCGCAATCGTGGCTCCGTGCACATCCCCGTGCAGCGGAAGAATCATCAGATACGCCGCGCTCGCCAGCAGGTACGCGGTCAACACAAAGGTCGTACCAAAGGCCAGTGAAAGCGGAATATTGCGCCGCGGATTCCGGACCTCGCCCGCAATGAACGTGATGTTGTTCCAGGAGTCCGACGAAAACAGCGAGCCCACCTGCACAATCGCCAGAATCGCCAGCAGGTTCACCATGGCCGTCGTGCCGCCGCGCTCTGACTGCACC
>JAJXXG010000342.1 GCA_021781255.1 Acidobacteriota bacterium | reverse complement strand
AACCACAAAGGACGCCGCAGCCGGGCTGCAATCCGTTTTGCGCCTGCGTCCCGCCATCGTCATTGTCGAGTTCGGCGGCAACGACGGATTGCGCGGCCTGCCTCTCAAACAGACCCGCGGCAATCTCGACGCCGTGCTCAGCAAGCTCGCAGGCGCGCACATCAAGGTACTGCTCGCCGGCATCACCCTGCCGCCCAACTATGGCAGCGACTACATCCAATCCTTCGATCGAGTCTTTCACGATCTCGCTGCCAAACACCACGTCGCCTTTGTGCCCATGCTCTACAAGAACCTGATCAGAGTGCCCGGCACGATACAGCCCGACGGCATTCACCCCACGGCCAAAGGCTCTCAGATCATTGCCGACACCCTACTGCCCGCGCTCAAGCCGCTGCTGAAAAGATAGGCGCTCGGAAAGCGTCAACCGGAACCTGCACGCTAATCCCTATTCCTTCTTCCCTGATCCCTGACACCTGACACCTGATCCCTGACACCTTCCCTCACCCCATCACCACAACCGGCTGAAACAGCGTCCCCGCCACGCGCTTTGCAATCCCCACCAGCTCGCGCTGGCCTGCAAACACCTTCACCAGCGGCGCAAGCGAGAACTCCGGCAGGTTGGCCTGCGCGCCATTCCGCAACCTGCCCATCGCCTGTTCGTCGCCCGCCACGCAGGGCATCTGCGGCAACAGATTGCGCGGATGCACGCAGCGCTGCTCCAGCGCTTCCAGCACCCCGGCCAGCGCCGCCAGTTCCTCCAGCGTGCAGGCATCGGCCAGCGTAAACGCGCCCGCCCGCGTGCGGCGCAGGCTGCTCAAATGCGCTCCGCAGCCCAGGTCCTGGCCCAGTTCATGGGCCACCGAACGCACGTAGCCGCCCGCGCTGATGCTCATCGCGAACGCGGCTTCAGCGCCGTCAAGCTTAACAATCTCAAATGAAGCGATGGAAACCGCCGCCGGCTTCAGTTCCACCGGCTTGCCTTCACGTGCCAGCTTGTAGGCGGGCGTTCCGGCAATCTTCTTTGCGGAAAATGACGGAGGCATCTGCTGCATCTCGCCATGAAAGCGCGCTGCTGCCGTGCGCACTTGCTCAAGCGTCAGCGCGGGTTCAATTGGCTGCCCCACACATTCGCCCTCGGAGTCATACGTGTCGGTCGCAAACCCGAAACGGATTGTCCCGGAATAGCTTTTCTCAGCGGAGGAAAAATACTGCGCCAGGCGCGTAAACTTGCCCAGCAGCAGCGGCAAAACGCCTGTCGCCATGGGGTCCAGCGTGCCCAGATGCCCAATGGAGCGCTCGCCCGTGATCTTGCGCAGCCGGTTGACCACGTCGTGGCTTGTCATGCCACCAGGCTTGTCGATTACCAGTAGTCCGTTCACTTATTTACTTTAGACGAGCAAGCCCCGCCTATACCGCGCCACTCCCCGGCTGCCGCACCAGCGTCAGGAACTCCGAGCGCGTCTCCTTCTGCCGAAAGCAGCCCACCATCGCCGACGTCACCGTGGACGAGTGCTGCTTCTCAATGCCGCGCATCATCATGCACAGGTGCCGCGCCTCGATCACCACGCCCACGCCCTGCGGCTCAATCGCATCCTGAATTGCGTCTGCAATCTGCCGCGTCAGCCGCTCCTGCACCTGCAGGCGCCGCGCAAACACCTCCACCAGCCGCGGAATCTTGCTGAGCCCGATCACCTTGCCGTTGGGAATATACGCCACATGCACCTTGCCGAAAAACGGCAGCATATGGTGCTCGCACAGCGAGAACATCTCAATGTCCTTGACGATCACCATCTCGTCATAGTCCACGTCAAACAGCGCTCCGCGCAGAATCTTCGTCGGGTCCTCGTCGTAGCCCTTGGTCAGAAAAGCCATCGACTTCTCCACGCGGCCCGGTGTCGCAAGCAACCCGTCGCGGTTGGGGTCCTCGCCCAGACGGCTCAGGATCTCGCGATACATCTCCTGCGTGCTGAATTCGTTCAGGCCCTCGTCCACGCCCGCCCTGCGGACGTGCTTGCTCACAGCGATCGGCTGCGCCATAAACTTCATCCTCCCGCCCCGGGGAACCGGGCGTGCTCCATCCTTATCTCACTGTGCCTTCCGCAGCCTTCGCGGGCCTGGTCAATTCGCGCTATCGCACTGAAAGAAGTTATTCTCCGTCTCTTCCACGCGCACATGCGCCACTTCACCTGCGGGCAGTGCGTCCTTCAGCAACTCAAAGACTGCCCTACAAAGATTCTCCGTGGTCGGCACGCGATTCACAAACAGCGGGTCGAGGTTCAAATTTGTATGGTCAAAGCGATCCACCACCACTTTGTGGACCGTTTCATCCAGGGCCGCCATATCCACCACCATGCCGGTCTCCGCGTTCACCGCGCCTCCGGCCAGCACCTCCACCACATAGTTGTGCCCATGGCCGTGCGGATTGTTGCACTTGCCATACGCCTCCCGGTTCTCCTCGGCTGAAAGCGCGTCCGTGTGCAGCCGGTGGCTCGCGCTCAGCATGTAGCGGCGGCCAAAGTATGCTTTCATGCCTCTCCCCGGTACTCGGCAAAGATATCCGGTGTCTCGTAAATCCTCACCCGCCTCAGCCGTGCTCCGCCTGCCGCCGCAATCGCAGGCCCCAGCCGCTTCCACGCTGCAATCGCAATGTTTTCCGTCGTCGGAATCGCCGTGGCAAACTCTGGAACCTCAAGGTTCAGGTGGCGATGATCATACGCTGCAAGCACTTCGCGCTCAATCACGTCCTTCAGCCACTTCAGGTCCACCACGAAACCCGTGACCGCATCCGGTTCCCCGGCAACCGTCACCTCAAGCGTGTAATTGTGCCCGTGTCCGTTGCGATTCGCGCAGCGCCCGAACACCTGCTCATTCTTCTCCGCAGGCCACGCATTATTCCAGTAGTAGTGCGAGGCGGAAAACGTCGCCCGCCGTGTCAGTTCAATCATTCGCTTACCTCAATCAAAAGATGGCGCATGCCCCTTGAGGATTCATCCCATCTATTGACGTTTCCATCGCATCAAAACGCGAATTCCAGGCGTTTCTCTCCACCCCACGCCGCCTATATCGAGTACGCCCTGCCCTTCCAGCTTACGCGCTTCAATATTCGATGCTGGAACCAGCTCCGGTAGAGCAGCGCCACAAACAGCGGCAGCCCCAGCGGCGACAGCGCGCAATCCACAAACGGGAAATTCGACTTGGCCACTCGCCCGTAGAACCGGAACAGGTTGCGCACCCACAAGAGCAGCAGCACCCATCCGGCGCCCAGCCACTGCAGCGAATGTGCGCCGAAGCGCGCGCCCCACAGCTCCACCGCAAGCCACGGCAACCCCACCAGCAACGCGATATCCAGCGAGCGCCAAAATGCCAGCGCCAGCGTGTTGTTGAACAGCAGGGCCAGGTTCTTGGTCCAGCCTTCCATCATCGCCGCCGTGCTGCGGTACATGCGGGTGGCCACTGCGTCCTCTGCATAGCGAAAACGCAGGCCCACCTTGCGCCGTTTGGCCAGAAAGGCCAGTTCCACGTCCTCCAGCACCCGGTCCGCGACGGAAGCATGGCCGCCCAGCCGCCGATAGGCCTCCCGCTCCACCAGCAGAAACTGCCCGTTCGCCGCGGCAATGCGCTCATTCGGGTCCGAAACCTTGGCCGGCGGATACGCCAGCGCCAGCTCGCAAAACACCAGCGGCATCAGCGTCTTCTGCGCCAGCCCGGTCACAATCTGCCGCGGTGAGTAGCTCAGCATGCCTGCCTTGTGCCGCGCCGCCTCGTGCATGGCCCGGTGCAGATTGCCCGGCTCGTGTACCGTATCGGCATCAGTAAACAACAGCCACTTCCCGCGCGCCTTCCGCGCCGCCGTCCAGACCGCGTTGTTCTTGCCCGTCCAGCCCGGCTGCAGTTTGTCCGCCTGCACCACCGTCACCCCGGCAAAGCCGCGCGCTATCTCCGCCGTGCGGTCGGTCGAGTGGTCGTCCACCACAATCAATTCCCAGTCCCGGCCCAGCTTGAACGCTTCATCCGACTGCGCCGCCAGCGACCCAAGGCACGCGCCCACCATGTCTTCCTCGTTGCGCGCCGGCACAATCACCGTCAGCTCCAGCAGTTGCTCCGGCTCCGGCTGGTCATACACCGTGCCCGCCAGCGCAGGCGCCGCCGGCGGCCCGCCCGGCTCACTCGACAACCCCAGCACCGGCTTCCATGTGGCTCCTGCCGCTTCGCCTGCCTCCGGCTTGTCTTTGCCCATCGCGCCTCGCCCTTTCGTTCTGGTCCTTCCGCTCCGTATTATATGGATGTGCGATTCTCTGGCTGGCTATCCTTCATTGCTCTTGTGCCGCTCACCCTTGTTCTGGCATGTAACCGCGGCGCGCACCCCGCCCAGACCGGCAGGCTGGCGCCCGACTTCACCGTCTCCGACGGCGTTACCACTGTCAAGTTGTCCAATTACCGCGGTCAGGTCGTCCTGCTCAACTTCTGGGCAACCTGGTGTCCGCCCTGCATTGAAGAGATGCCCTCGCTCCTCCAGCTCCACCACATCGACCCCAGCCTGGTGGTGCTTGGCGTGAGCATCGATGAAGACCCAGACGCCTACTCCAGCTTCATCCGCACCCGCCACGTGGATTTCATCACCGTCCGCGACCCCCGCCAGACCACCGCAGATCTCTTCCACACCGACATGTGGCCCGAGACCTACGTGATCGACCGCAAAGGCTTCATCCGCCGCAAATTCGTCGGCGCCCAGGACTGGACCAGCCCTGAGATTATCGCCTATCTCAAGAGCCTGTAGCCGCGCTGCGGCGCAGTGCTTGCTATCATTGCAGTATGACCACGGTGGATATTCTCTTTCGCTATGCGACGCAGCCCACTGAGCCTATGACCTTTGCGCTGGCCAGCGCGCGCGAAGTCTACGGCATTCGGGCACTCCAGTTTGATCGCGCTGCACACACCCTGCGCGTGGAGTACGACGCCACGCGGCTCAACGCCGCCGCCGTCACGCGGCTCATGCGCCAGACCGGGCTTGAGATTGAAGCGGAACTGCCGCTGATTCCGCCCCAACCCGCTCCGGAAGCTGCGCCCGCGGCCTGAATGCCGCCGATTGCACCGCCGCAGAATCCCTGATAATCTGTCTTTGGTTCCTTCTGGAATCACTCGTGTGCGCCCGTAGCTCAGCTGGATAGAGCGACTGACTACGAATCAGTAGGTCGGGAGTTCGAATCTCTCCGGGCGCACCATTCAAACAATTAGAAAACATCTTAAGGGCCATCCGGAGATTGATTCTGGATGGCCCTTTTCAGCCCGGACCCGCTCAAAAATTCCAGCGCCTGGCGAACAAACTGCGCCCAGACGGTGTGCATGTCATGTTAGGTTGAGGCAAAGGAGCGGTTTGATCCCAATCTATGCTCACCCGAATCGGAGTTTGTCTTCTTTTGGCCGTGACCTCCGGCGCAAGCCTTTTCAGCGCCGATTTTTCCATGAAGGTGACCGACAAGAATTACCTGGATACTCAAGGTTTTAGCGTCTTTCTCTACGACAGCACGTACCATCCTGTTTTTGTAGACCAAAAGAACACGGCCATGGAGATGATTCTCCACGGGCAGCGCATCGCCACCAACGGCGACGTGCGCCTGATGCCCACGCCCGAGCAGTGGGACCTGGTGGCAACCCTCAAAGGACGCCACGCCGATAAGGCGAACAACCGGCTCACCGCCGACCTGGCTTTCCCGGCCTTCGATTTGAGCTACACGCTGGAAGTCGCAGCGGAACCAGGCGGCGTGAAGGTCAGCATCAATCTCGACAAGCCGCTACCGCAGAAGCTGGCCGGGCGGGCGGGCTTCAACCTGGAGTTTCTGCCCTCGATCTACATGGGCAAGGCTTACCTGGTGGACGGAACCAAAGCCGGCATCTTCCCGCGAACGCCGGACGATCCGATGGTCAAGGTGTTGCCGCTGCCCGATGAACCGAAAAAGGCGTACTACCTGGAAGACTGGGACAAGGCCAAGGGATACACTCAGCCTCTGCCGTTCGCCGAGGGCAAGAGCATTACCCTGGGGGTGGACGACGCGCTGGCCCGGGTCAACGTCAAGTCGGATACGGCCGACCTGATGCTGTTCGATGGACGCGACCGCGCGCAGAACGGCTGGTTCGTGCTGCGTTCGCTGATTCCTTCGGGCAAGACCACCGGCGCCATCGTGTGGCACATCCGGCCCGACGTGATTCCGAACTGGACGCGGCCGCCGATGATCGCGCACAGCCAGGTGGGGTATGCGCCGGGTTTCTCCAAGGTGGCGGTGCTCGAACTCGACCCGAAGTACAACGGTCCGAAGACAGCCAAAGTGCTGCGCCTGATGGAGGACGGATCGTACAAGAAGGTGTTCGAGGGCCCGATCACGCCTTCAACACCCTGGCTGCGCTACGTCTATTCGAAATTCGACTTCACCCCGGTCAAGGACCCCGGCCTTTATGTAATCGAGTACGCAGACCAGCGTACGGCGCCCTTCCCCATCTCCAAGGATGCCTACGCCAACATCTGGCAGGACAGCCTGGACCATCACCTTGCGGAGCAGATGGATCACGTTTCCGTTCGCGAAGCCTACCGCGTGTGGCACGGCGCTTCGCACCTGGACGATGGCCGTCTGGCGCCCGTGGTTGGGGAACAATTCGACGGCTGGAATCAGGCGACGGCAACGGACGGGAAGTACAAAGGCGGCGATCACATTCCTGGGATGAATGTCGGCGGCTGGTATGATGCCGGAGACTTCGACCTCGAGGAGCCTGCGCAACTGAGCGTGATTCAGAGTCTGGCTCTGGCGTATCGCGAATTCAATCTCAAGTACGACGAGCTTACGGTGGATGAAGCCGCGCGTGAGGTTGAGATGCACCGTCCCGATGGGGTGCCGGACACGGTGGAGCAAGTGAAGCACGGCGCAGTGCTCATCCTGGCGCAGTTCCACAACATCGGCCACTCAATCCGCGGCACTCATGAGCCTGATTTGCGCCAGTACACGCACCTGGGCGACGGTGCGTCGAAAACCGACGGCCGCATCTATGACCCGAAGCTCGGGCTGAACGAAGTGAAGGGCGACTACTCCGGCAAGCCGGACGACCGCTGGATATTCTCCACTACGAACCCGTTTTTCCAGTGGAACGCCATCGCGGCGCTGGCTGCAGCGGCCGATGTGCTGAAAGGCTATGACGACGCATTAGCGAAAGACTGCCTCGATACCGCGATCAAAGCATGGAACGACGAGAAGGCTCACCCAACGCAGTTTCCGGCGGGCGGCTTCGGCGGAGCGGCTCCGGCAGGTGCTCCCGGCGGCGTGCTGGCTGCGTCTCAGGGTGCGGTGTCTGGCGCTCAAGGCCGTCGTAACGGACGGGGCGTCTCGGGCGCTCCGACAAGTTCTGGCACGACCAGCGCACCAACAGCTCCGCCGGCCGGCTTCCGCCGTGGCGGCTTTGGCGTTGGACAGGACTGGGCTGCGGCTCTGGAATTGACCATCGCCACCCATGGCGCCGAGCCCTACAAGTCCCGCCTGAAGGAGTTGTTCCCTCAGATCATCACCCCGCAGCAGATGGAGTTCCGTGGTTGGACGGCGGTCCGGGCATTGCCTTATCTGGACGTGAGCGCCAAAGATCAAATGCGGGAAGCGGTGAAGACATACATGGCCGGTCTGGACAAGCAGTTGGACGCCACCCCGTTCGGCGTGCCGCCGAGTCTGGGCACCTGGGGCGGATCGGGCGCAGTCGTTGACATGGCCATCCGGATGTACTTCCTGCACAAGGCGTTTCCGGATCTTGTTGGGCCCGAATATACACTTCGCGCCGTCAATTACATTCTCGGCACGCATCCGGTCTCCAGCACTTCATATGTAGCTGGCGTCGGTACGGTCTCGAAGACAAAGACGTACAGCAACAACCGCGCCGACAACGCTTACATTCCGGGCGCCGTGATTCCGGGATACATCATCATCAAGCCGGATTTTCCGGAGTGCATCGACGATTTCGGATTCCTCTGGTTCGAGGATGAAGCCGTTGTGGCCGGGTCGGCAAGTTGGGTCGTGGCCGGCAACGCTGCCGAGGCGATCGTCCAGGAATCGAGGTAGGAGAAGTCCGAGAAGCGCCCGGTATCCCCGAGGGGTGTCGGGCGCTTTTTTGTTTTGGAAGATTCCCATTGCGGCGCGGCCTTCAATCGCATTGACGAGTAGGGCGTCATGCAGGAGGCCAGGATGTTCAGGGCGCACCGGACCCAGAGCATCTGCTGAAGGTGGTAGGCCGCTAAGCTGGGACCGCACAGCGTGAGTCAGTATACAGAATCGTCGACTCGGCTCTTGGCTGCAATACCCTGAAGCATGCCGCTGAAAACGAACTGGTGGAGCGGCAAAACAGAGTACCAGTAGGCACGGCCCAGCAAGCCTACGGGATCGAACGTGGCTGTTTGCCGGATGATAGAACCAGTTGCATCACCCTTCACTTCGAACTCGAGCCAGGCGCGACCGGGAAGCTTCATCTCCGCGGCAAGACGCAGACGCCTATCTGGCTCGATCGCCTCAACGCGCCAGAAGTCCACAGCATCGCCTACACGGAGCGATTCAGGATCGCGACGACCGCGTCGAAGTCCGACGCCGCCAAACAGTATGTCTAACAGTCCGCGAAG
>JAJXXG010001221.1 GCA_021781255.1 Acidobacteriota bacterium | reverse complement strand
CCTTCATCTGGACCGCCAAGGCTACCGACATCCTGGAAAAAGTAACCCGCGCTCAGGCCGCGCGGAATAAACGCCTATCTGCTTGACGCACTACACTAGTAACCTTCGCCATATTGTGTGGCTCCTTCCTTTATTGTTGGTTCTCATTTGACTTGTCGGACAGGCGGAAGGCAATCATAATGTGTGGATTGCTATTGTTAGTACTTATGATTGCGAGTAAGAAGTCTTACGACGATTATCTTGTTATCGCACTCTTTCCAATTTGTCTGAGCGTCGCCGGGCACCGTCGGCTGCTCCCGGCCGCGTTATTGAGCGGCACATCCGCTCTTGCTGCTGTCGAACCGAGTATGTGGTTCCGGTGGTTGCACAAAGGTCAACTGAGCCTCTTGTTCGCGCAACACCTTCCGGTCGGAATAGCGCGGAGCCACGTAAGGCTCTTTTTTGCATGCGATCTGTTTCTTGTTGCCGGTTACATCGGCTTACTCGTACTTTCGTACTCGGCTCTGCGCGACGGCGTAAGCCGGGATACAGCAGAAGTAACTGTAGCTATTCCTTGAGAGAAAGGTCATCACGCTGAATGATCGTCCTCGGTCTTAACGCTTTTCATGGTGATTCGTCAGCCTGCCTTGTTCGTGATGGCGTCCTAATCGCCGCCGCAGAAGAAGAGCGCTTCCGCCGTCTCAAGCACTGGGCTGGCTTTCCAGCCCAAGCCATCGCCTATTGCCTGAAAGAAGGCGCCGTGACACTGGCCGATGTGGATCATATTGCCGTCAATCAGGACAGCGGCGTCCATCTGGGACGCAAAATCGCTTACCTGGCAAGGCGGCGACCGGATCCTGCGCTAATCCTTCAGCGCATCCGGACTCGCCGTCACCGCGAAGGCGTCCCGGAGCGGCTTGCCCGCGAACTGCCGGGGCCAGCCTTCAAGGGCACGTTCCATAATGTCGAGCATCATCTTTGCCATCTCTATTCGGCCTACTACGTCTCGCCATTCCAGGACGCGGCGATCGTGTCGGTGGACGGATTTGGTGACTTTTCGAGCTCCGCCTGGGGTGTGGGCCGTAACGGAAAGATCTCTGTGGACGGACGAGTGTTCTTCCCGCACTCGCTGGGTGTGTTCTATCAAGCGCTGACACAGTACCTGGGCTTTCCCTATTACGGCGATGAATACAAAGTCATGGGCCTGGCGCCCTATGGCAAGCCCGTATATCTCAGTGAAATGCGGAAGATCGTGCGGCTGAACGGCGGTGGTGGCTTCGAACTGGATCTGTCGTTCTTCCGTCACCACAAAGAGGAAGTACCCTACACATGGACAGATGGTTTGCCAGATGTCGGCGATCTATTCTCGCCAGTCTTAGAAGAGCTTCTGGGACCCCGCAGGCAGCCAGGTGAGCCGCTCGAAGACAAGCACCGCGATATCGCCCGCTCAGTACAGGCGATGTACGAGGAAGCGTTCTTCAACCTGATCGAACCGTTGCAGCGCAAAACCGGTACAACTGATTTGGCGCTGGCCGGCGGGTGCGCAGCCAACTCGGTGGCGAATGGCAAGGTCCGCCGGATGACGCCGTTTAAGCGAATCTATGTGCAGTCGGCCGCCGGAGATGCGGGGGGCGCCATCGGCGCGGCCTTCGCCGTGTGGGACAAATTAGGGGGTGGACGCAACTTTGTGATGGACCACGCCTACTGGGGCCCACAATTTTCCTCCAGCGATATTGATGAGCTGATCCAGACTCACAAGACCGACATTGAAGCATCAGGATGCGTCATGGAGCGTTTTGCTGACGAGGGCGAGTTGTGTCGCATCACAGCCCAGGCCATCGCGGAGGGAAAGGTTGTCGGCTGGTTCCAGGGCCGCATGGAATGGGGTCCACGCGCGTTAGGCAACCGTTCTATCGTCTGTGACCCGCGCCGTGCAGACATGAAAGCCATCCTCAACGCCAAGATCAAGCGGCGCGAATCGTTTCGCCCCTTCGCGCCGTCCGTGCTCGATAGCGCAGTCAGCGAATGGTTCGAAGAGGACGATGCCGTGCCGTTCATGATGCAGGTATTCCAAATTCAAGCGGATAAGCGCGCGCATATCCCTGCGGTCACGCATGTCGACGGTTCAGGCAGACTGCAGACCGTCTACCGCCATACCAATCCGCTCTACTATCGCCTCATCGAGACATTCCGCGAGATCACCGGTGTGCCCATGGTGCTTAACACGTCGTTCAATGAGAATGAACCAGTCGTTTGTCAACCCAAGGAAGCACTCGATTGCTTTCTTCGTACGAAGATGGACGTGTTGGTGATGGACGGTGTTTTGCTTGCGAGGTCCACTTAGAAGGAGTATTCAAAGGAGCAACTGACATGAACTGCGACTTAGACCCTTGGTATCTTGAGAACCTCATTTGCCCGGTGGACGGCCAACCACTCCGCCATGCGGGTGCTTTCTTAATTGGCGCTTCAGGCACGCGATATCCAATCGTCGAGGGTCTTCCCGTTATGCTACGTGCCGACGTGAAGGAAACGATAGGCATTGCGAAGACCTCCTTGCAGATCGCGATGCGGGTAGCCAACGATGAGCATTGTGATGCTTCACATCTCTATTTAGAAACAATCGGAGTGACCGAAGCCGAACGGGAGATTGTCCGAGATCTTTATCGCACTGGTGCAGCGATCGATCCAGTCGCGTCGGTGCTAATCGGTGCCACTTCTGGCTATTCCTACAAACACCTGATCGGCAAAGGTGCGGACTATGCCATTCCGGCATTTCGCTTCCCGCAACTTCGGAAGGGAACCCTCTTGGACATTGGCTGTAACTGGGGTCGTTGGACAGTCGCGGCCACTTTAGCAGGTTATGACGTGATTGGTATCGATCCATCTCTCGGCGCTGTGTTGGCCGCGAGAAGAGTAGCGAAACAGTTGGGCTTATCCACTCGATTTGTCGTGGGAGACGCCAGGTACCTTCCTTTTAGGGCAGATAGCTTCGAGAACGCTTGGTCCTATAGCGTGCTGCAGCATTTCAGCCGTGAGGATACCAAAGCGTCCCTCTCTGAAGTGGCGCGGGTCGTCAAGAAGGGCGGAACAACCCGCATTCAGATGGCGAATGCGCTGGGAATTCGAAGCTTCTATCATATGGCTCGGCGTCGCTTCAGCGAGCCGCGCGGGTTTGATGTGCGATATTGGAGTCCGGCCCAATTATCGAGAACATATTCGGCAATCGTTGGCCCGACTCGGCTTGATGCAGATTGTTTTTTGGGCCTTGGACTGCAATGGTCTGATTATCGACGCCTGACAGGTATCGGAAAGATGGTGTTGACCGTGTCGGAGTTAATGCGCAGAGTTAGTCACTACGTGTATCCTCTGCGCTGGTGTGCCGACAGCCTATTCTGCACAAGTACAGTACGCTAACCGGAGTCAAATATAGATTCAGAGGGGCGAAAGCGGTGCGCCATAGCAGTCTTCCGCTTTGAACGCGCCGCGATGCACGTTGCCACCCGCACTTGGTCAAAACCACCTTCGTAACTCAGCGTGTGAAGCATCTCCTCGCTTCCAAGACAAACCAACCCCAATAGACACCGTAATACTGGGATCTGTCTCCATCTCCCCTTCGCCAGATTCCCTCTCTCGCCTTTAAGTTGACTGAGCCTCTCCAATGCGAATCGTACTGATGAATCAGTTCTTCTGGCCGGATGCTGTCGCTACCAGCCAGATCCTGACAGATGTGGCTCTTCCACTCGCAGAGGCCCACGAAGTCATTGCGATCTGCGGCCGCTCGAATGCGGCTATCGCCAACTCAGATCAGCGTCTCGGCCCGGGGATCTCCGTCATCCGTACACGGACACTGGGATTCACCCACAAGAAGCTAGGCCGCATCGTTTCCTACCTCTCCTTCCTCGCGGGCGCGGTCTTCCATGGCTTCACTGTCAGGAAGCCCGATGTCTACGTCACGCTAACCACGCCGCCGCTCCTGCCCATCATCGGTTCCGTCCTAAGCAGCCTTCGCGAAGCACGGCACGTGATCTGGGAGATGGATGTCTACCCCGACATCGCCACCGGAGTAGGCTACTTCAAGCGAGGTAGTTGGATCGACCGCCTTTCCGGCGCGGTGATCGACTGGGCGCGGCGACGCGCGGACGTGATCATCGTCCTCGGTGAGGACATGAAGGCCCGATTACAGTCACACGGCGTTCCCGCTGACAAGATCCAGGTGGTCGAGAACTGGGCAGACGGCGTGCAGATCCGTCCTCTGCCCTTTCCGCAAGGACCGCTGGTCATCCAGTATTCCGGCAACTTCGGCCTGGCCCATGAGGCCGACACGATCACCGGTGTTATCGAGCGCCTGAAGAACCATCCGGACATCAAGTTTGTGTTCGCCGGCGGTGGATCGCGACGGCTTCCCCTGATGGAACTGTGCAAAGCGAAAGGCATCCGGAATGTCGAGTTTAAAGAATATTGCGATCGCGCCGAACTCGGCCAGAGCCTTTCCGAATGCCACCTGGGCCTTGTAACCCAACTGTCTGAGACAGTTGGCTGCGTGGTTCCGAGCAAAATCTACGGAATCATGGCCGCTGGCCGCCCGTTGCTTTACATCGGCCCAGGCGGCTCAACGCCTGCGGAGCATATCCGCCGCTTCAGTTGCGGGTGGCACATTCCACCAGGCGACATAAACGGACTCGAGCAACTGCTGCTCGACCTGAACCAGAACCGCAATCTGATTGCTGAGGCCGGAGTAAGAGCCAGAGACAAATTTGTGCAGAGTTTTGATCGCCCAATCGGAGTAGCACGCATCCTGCAGTTAATCGAAGCCAACGCGCAAACCACTGAGGCTGTCCCCGTATTTAACGAATCTTCCCAGGGAGATTGATCATGTATTCCGCCTTGCTCCTCGGTATTGCTTCGTTCACTCTTGCGCTGTTTCTCACGCCATTGGTGAGGAACTACGCACTGCGTTTCGGGTTAGTCGACCGGCCTGACCAGCATCGTAAGACGCACAAGCGGCCCATTCCGCGCCTGGGCGGAGTGGCGATTCTGGCTGCGACTGTGGGCGCCTATGCTCTGGTTTTGCTGGTGCGGCCGAGCAGCAGCCACATTGTGAGGGAAGGCCTGCCCTTCGCCCTGCGGGTACTTCCCGCAGCCGTAGTGATCTTCGGCATCGGGCTTCTCGACGACATCTTCGATATCAACGCCTGGTACAAGCTTGCTGTGCAGATTGTTGCGGCGACTCTGGCATGGAAAGCCGGCATTCGCCTCGACATGATCAACGGACACAGCTTCCCTTCCTCGGTCAGCTTTGTTCTAACCATCATTTGGATTGTCGCCTACGCCAACGCAGTGAACCTGATCGATGGCGTCGACGGATTGGCTGCGGGAGCTGGGCTTTTCGCGACTGTGACAACGCTGATTGCCGGCCTGCTTCACGGCAACATGGCGTTGGTCTTTGCCACAGTTCCGCTTGCAGGGGCGCTCTTCGGCTTCCTCCGCTACAACTTCAACCCGGCATCCATCTTCCTTGGCGACTGTGGCAGCTTAACTCTTGGCTTTGTGCTGGGGTGCTATGGCATTGTGTGGAGCGAGAAGTCGACGACGCTCCTCGGCATGACAGCTCCGGTCCTGGCTCTCTCTGTTCCTCTGCTGGATGCGGCCGTTGCTATCGCACGTCGCTTCCTGCGCGGACAGCCCATCTTCCGCGGCGACCGCCACCACATTCATCACAAGCTGCTCTCACGCGGACTGACTCCTCGCCGGGTCGTGCTGATTCTGTACGGATTCTGCGGCATAGCTGCAGCAGCATCGCTACTTATGTCCGAGACGCATAAGCAGTATCAGGGTCTGGTCATCGTTCTTGTCTGCTTCACCGCCTGGCTTGGCCTGCAGCATCTTGGCTATGACGAATTTGGAACCGCTCGAAGAATCGCGCTGAACGGCGGATTCCGCCGTCGCCTGAATGCTCAGATGCAGCTGGCCAGCTTTGAGCAGGGGCTCGCTGCCTGTACGACGATCAACGAATGCTGGGAGGTCCTTTGCGAGGCGTATCCGCATTTCGGCTTCAGCGGTGTTGAGCTGCAATTGGACGAAGTAATGCGCGATGGCAACCTCTCCGGCAACTGTCGTGTACAGATTGAGCTGCCGGGTCAAGGGTACATTCACTTCCTGAGGAGTCATGAAGCCCGCGACCATGACTGCTCCGCCATCCTTTTTATCGATACAATCGCCCCTGCTTTCAGCCGCAAGATAGAAGAATTGCAGCAGGACGAATCCGGAATTCCAGCCTTCGCCAATGCGGACTGAAAATAGACCTTGGAACCTGCGATACGCCGAAAGTGACAACATGGCCGCCTCAACTTCAGCCACCGCAGTCATAAACGCCACCTCGATCGAATACCGTCCGGCGATAGACGGCCTCAGAGCAATTGCTGTACTGGCCGTTATTCTTTTCCATTTGAATCGGAAGTGGCTTCCAGGTGGTTTTGTCGGAGTAGACATCTTTTTTGTCATCTCCGGGTATCTGATTACCTCCATCATCTTCCGTGAGTGTGAGCACGGTCGCTTTAGCTTCGCTCGCTTTTACCAGAGACGAATTGCCCGACTTCTGCCGTCATTCTTTACGATGGCAATCGCTACGATCGTTGCAGCTTCGTTTATCTATTCTCAGCAAGATTTGGCATCGACCGGAGCTACACTCGCTGCCGCTGCCGGGTCAGTTGCGAACCTGAAGTTCATGCTTCAGGGGAATTATTTTGTTGTGTCCCCGGACGCGCAGCCTTTCCTGCACTGCTGGTCTCTCTCTGTCGAAGAGCAATTCTATTTGATTTTTCCTGCAGTGTTTCTCTTACTTTCCTTAAAGTTCAGGCGACACAGAACACTCATTTTGGCAGGGCTCTGCGGCTCAAGTCTGACACTTTGCATCGTATTGACTCACTTTAACGCCTCGTGGGCATTTTACTTGCTCCCGACTCGCGCTTGGGAACTTCTCGCAGGAAGCATCCTCGCCTCACTCGATAGTAAATCTCTAAGAATCAATGGCTTAACTGCGCTCCTTCCTTTGGCTGGACTCTTCCTTATCTCCCTTTCTTTCCTCGCGCTTTCAGAAATCGAAAACTTTCCGGGATATCTGGCCACATTACCAGTAGCTGGCGCGGCATGTTTCCTTCTCCCTTTTGAGACATCAACTGGTCTTGGAGAGCAGATTCTGTCGTGGCGCCCCCTTGTGCTCGTGGGGCGTCTTTCGTACTCGTTATACCTTTGGCATTGGCCAGTCTTTTCCTTGGTAGATTACAGGTTCTACTCCGCATCACCAAGGTTTCGCCTCACCTTGAAACTCTTTTTGACTATTGTTACAACCGTCGTCTGTTATCTATTGATTGAAAAGCCCGGCCGCAAGTTTTTGAACAATGCAAACGGTCGAGGTCTGGCTTTCGCCACGCTCATCTTGTCTTTTGCAATTCTCATTCCGCTCGGCCTCCTGACCAGGAGGACCGACTACGTGAGCGCAAGTGTGCGGGATATTGCCAACGGTGGGCTTCATTTTAATCAATCCGCCCACAATGGTTCCGTCATTCTCATGGGAGACAGCAACGCTTCCATGTATGGGACGATGATGAAGGAACTGGCCAGCAAGCTTGGGTTAAGACTCACTGTAATCAGTGTTGATGGGGGAGACCCACTGCCTCTTTCGTCGGGCGTTCCGTCGCCTCTCTGGGACGAGTCAATCGGGGTGGTAAGACAACAGCGACCAGACTTCCTCGTGCTCGCATGTCTATGGGAAGATAAACTCGGACGCGACAAAGACAGGCTCAGACTCGCTATAAACCAATTGCAGCAATCTGCTCATCACATTGTTCTTATCACGGAGCCGCCATTCCTGCCCAGCGATGCCAGTCGCGAAGGGATTCGGAATGGCACCCGGCCTCCATTTAGGGAAGAACTCCAGGAACGAACATTGCGAATGGAGGCTAATAGTTATGTGGAAAGCCTTCAAGACAGAAATGTGACAGTTGTCAACATTGAATCGCTCTTTAATGATGGAAAAGGCGGGATCCTCTTCACGGATAATAATGGTCGACAGCTTTACCAAGACAGTGATCACTTGTCAGCAGTCGGGGCAAACCTCGTGAAACCCCAGTTGATTAAGGCAATCGTGACTAGCGATCCAAACCTGTAAACTACACGAGCATAAGTGCCCAGCCCGAATCACTAGTTTTAAATTCGCGGTTGGCATGTCTGCTCTTTTGTACCGGCTAGAGAGTAAGTTTAGCGCAGCTATCAGTGTGCTCCGATAGCCGCCGTCGTTGGGGCGTGGAGAAGTGGGAAGCGGTTTCCACTTCTCCATGCCCCTTGTCGTTTTTTGTAATCGTCCGGAACTAGCCGTTTATGTCCAGCCGGTTGGCTAAAGTACTTCAGCTTTTAGCGCCTCGCAACTCGTTCACCAAAAGGTCAACATTCTCTGCAACGCAGGTGGATTATTGCTCGGTTGGTCTGTAGGGATTTCGGTCCGGCCTGCAGATCTTGCACGGTCGGAACCCAGCGGCAGTAGCTTGGGATCGAGTCTTTAACAGGAGGCCTCTGAAGCCGATCTTGCCGCCGTATTCACAATCCCATCTGTGAAAGATGTCATCGCGATAGCGATGCCGGAGGCCTATGTAGAGATTGTTAAGCTTCG
>JAJXXG010001160.1 GCA_021781255.1 Acidobacteriota bacterium | reverse complement strand
CCAAGGCGACGGCGTAACCGCACATTCCTGCAAGAATGCTGAAACGGCCTCCCGCGCGGGAGGCCGTTCTGTTTGCAGCGACAAGGCACAGCGGATCAATCTCTGGATCAATCGTTCTCCTGCGCAAGCGCGAGGGCCTGCACCTTGCTGTGCTTCATGGAGTAACCGAAGTAGATGACGAGACCCACAATCAGCCAGCCCACCATCACGGCCCAGGTAATCAGGGGCAGATTCAGCATGAGATAGAGCGCGGTGATGATGCCGAGGATGGGTACCAGCGGCACCAGCGGTGTGCGGAAGGGGCGATGCAGGTCAGGATGGCGAACGCGCAGCACCCACACGCCGGCACAAACGATGGTGAATGCGAGCAGTGTGCCGATGTTGACCAGCTCTGCGAGGCGTCCTACCGACAGGAACGCCGGCATGATGGCGGTGACACAGCCGACGACGATGGTGGAGATCCACGGCGTGCGGAAGCGCGGGTGAATGTCTGCTGCCCACTTGGGCAGAAGGCCGTCACGCGACATGGAGAAGAAGACGCGCGACTGACCGAGCAGCATGACGAGCATGACGGTGCCCAGGCCGAAGACAGCGCCGATCTTGACGAGAAGCGATCCCCAGCTGACGCCGGTTGCATCGATGCCGATCGCCACGGGGTCCGCCACGTTGAGCATCTTGTAGTTGACCAGGCCGGTGAGCACGGTGGAAACAAGGATGTAGAGAATGGTGCAGATAACGAGCGAACCGAGGATGCCGAGCGGCATGTCCTTCTGCGGATTGCGCGCCTCCTGCGCCGCGGTGGATACGGCGTCAAAGCCGATGTAGGCGAAGAAGATGGAAGCAGCCGCCTTGGGGATGCCGCTCCAGCCGAAGTGTCCGTGGCCGTCCGGCGGCGGAATGAAAGGATGCCAGTTGGCGCGGGCCAGCTCAGGGTGCTTGATGAGGAAGTAGGTGCCGAGCACCATGAAGATGCCCACCACGCTGAGCTTGACCACCACAATGGCGGAGTTGAGATTGGCGGATTCCTTGATGCCGACGACCAGAACTGTGGTTATCACCAGCACTGCGAGGATCGCGACGAGATTGAAGAAGCCCGTTGCATGCTGCAGGCCTGCAGTGCTGACGCCGGGAGGCAGCGAGGCTACGGGAAGCCAGTGGTCCTGATAAAAGACGAGCGGCGTGCCCGGCGTGGCGGTGAGCTGCGGCGGAATGTAGATGTGGAGCTGCTGCAGCAGGCTGTTGAAGTAGCCCGACCAGCCGGAGGCGACTGTGGCTGCGCCGAAGCCATACTCCAGGCCAAGATCCCAGCCGATGATCCAGGCGACCAACTCGCCGAGCGTGGCGTAGCCGTAGGTATAGGCCGATCCGGCGATGGGAATGATGGAGGCGAACTCAGCGTAGCAGAGGCCGGCGAAGGCGCACACGATGCCCGCGAGCACAAAGCTGAGCGAGACGGCGGGGCCCGCGTGCTGAGCAGCGGCCTGGCCGGTGAGCACAAAGATGCCGGCTCCGATGATGGCGCCAATGCCGAGCGTAATGAGGTTCATGGCTCCGAGGGAGCGCTTGAGCGTGTGCTCGCCCTCTTCATTGGCTTCTGTCGAAAGGAGCGACATGGGTTTGATACGAAGCAACCTGGACATGAATGAGGGACTTCCTCCTCAACGAGTAGTATCAATGCGAATTTAGCGCGGTCCTGGCCTGGCTCTTTGCGTTGTGCGACCAGAAGAGATAAACCGGAATACCGAGCAGTACGAGCACAAGGCCCGGCCAAGTGTACTGGGGCTTGTACCGCAATAATACGATACAGATCCATGTGGCCATGGCGATGTAGAGTGCGGGCAGCACGGGATAGCCGAGCGCCTTGTAGGGCCGTGGTGCATCCGGCCGCTTGATGCGCAGGATAAACAGGCCAGCGATGGTGAGGATGTAGAAGACCAGCACGGCGAAGATGATGTAGTCCAGCAACTGGCTGTAAGAGCCGGAGACGCAAAGCAGCGCAGTCCAGCAGGCCTGTACGAACAGGCCAGCAGCGGGCGTGCGGTAGCGCGGATGCAGCTTACCGACGGACTTGAAGAACAGGCCGTCGCGGCTCATGGCGTAGTAGACGCGCGCTCCGGCGAGAGACATGCCGTTGGCGCAGCCGAAGGTGGAGATGAGGATGGCGGCGGCCATCAGTTGCGCTCCGCCGGAGTGGAAGACTACGCCAAGCGCGGCGGTGGCCACTCTATCCTCAGAGGCGAACTGGATGCCGCGTGCAAGAGCCGTGGCGCCGTGCGGATCGCCCTGCATGGGCAGAACCAGCAGATAGCCGAGCGAGGCAAGGAAATACACGGTAAGGACAAAGCCCACGCCGAGCACGAGCGAGAGCGGAATGTTGCGGCGGGGATTCTTCACTTCTCCGGCGGTGAAGGTGATGTTATTCCATGCGTCGGAGGAGAAGAGCGAGCCGACCTGGACCACGGCAAGAATAACCAGCACGTTGACGAGCACCGTGGGTCCGCCGATGCCGACCTGCACCGGATGCAGCGAACTCCATTCGGCATTCTTCCAGAACTGGCTCCAACCGGGACCGAAGTTGGCATTCCAAGCCTCTGTGGTGCGGCCCACGGTGCACGTGAGGAGAACAAGCGCAGCCAGCGAGAGTGCCTTGGCCGAGGTAAAGATGTTCTGAATGAGCGCGCCAAGCCGGACGCCGAAGACATTCACAAACGCCAGCAGGGCGACCACCGCGATGCCGGTAAGGTTTGCGGTGTTGACGCCGATTTCCATGTTGCCGAGCACCATGGGACCGAGCGGGATGGCAGGCACATGCGCGATGTGCCACAGCCAGTGCGTGGTGGAGATGGTGGGAAAGAAGACGCCGAGGAACTTGCCGAAGGCCACGCAGACGGCTGCAATGGTGCCGGTCTGGATGACGAGGAAGAGCGTCCACCCGTAGAGAAAACCCCAGAGAGGGCCGAGCGCCTCACGCAGATAGACATACTGGCCGCCTGCGCTGGGCATCATGGCGGCCAGCTCGCCGTAGCTGAGCGCGCCGATCATGGTGAGGATTGCGGTGACGATCCAGGCACCGAGATAAAGCGCAGGCGAGTGGGTGCCGCGAGCGATGTCGGCATCCACCAGAAAGATGCCGGACCCGATCATGGATCCGGCAACGATGGCGGTGGAGCTGAAGAGACCCAGGGTCTGCACCAATCCCGGCGCGGCGGTGGAGGTATCTGCAGGAGTGCGGTTTGAGCTGGTCACTTTGCTCCGTTCTACTGGAATCCGGAGGAAATGTCTTGTGATTTCTTGCGCGGGGAATGCCGGCCGCGCAGGATGCGGGGAACTAACGAAGCAGCTCGGCCCAGCGCCGGTATTCGGCTGCGGGGTCGGCGGCGCGGAAGATCGCAGCTGAGACGGCAACCGTGGTGGCTCCGGCCTGCAGCACGGCAGGAGCGGTGGCCAGCGTGATGCCTGCCGCGGCCACCAGCACCACGTTGGGACCGGCCTGCGCACGGAGGTCGCGCACGCCTTCGACGCCGATGGGAGCCTTGGCGGTCTCCTTGGTCGTGGTCGGAAAGACGGGGCCGATGGCGAGGTAGTCGGCGGGCTCGCTGAGGATGCCGGGGAGGAGCGCGTCACTGCCGCCGAAGGTGCCGACGATGCGGTTGGGACCGAGGATGCGGCGGGCCTCGGCGGGAGACACGTCCCCGGCATCGACGTGGACGCCGTCAAAGCCGGCGGCGGCAACGAGGTCTGCGCGGTCGTCGAGGATGAGATGGACCTGGCCGACAGGCAGGGCGGCGCGCAGGATGGCGGCATCGGCGAGGATCTCAGCGTCAGAGCCGTTCTTGTTGCGGTACTCGAGGAGCGTGACGCCGGCGTCGGCGAGGGACGTGCCGATGTGTTGCAGGTATTCGGCGCGGCCCGTGGCGAGAATGGTGGAGGAGTCGAGGATGGGATATATGCGAGGGAATGAAAAGGCCATGCACCCAGAGTAGATGCATGGCCGGGGAGTTGTCAGGCAGGCGCACCAGATGGCAGCACGCGCGATGAGCCGATTCCCTGCCCGCGCTACATTTCGTCGGCGGAGGGACCGTAGGCACCGGGCACCCGGGCGTTGAGCAGGCGCAGGTAGACGCCGAGCTGCGCGCGGTGATGCACCATGTGGTTCATCACAAAATCGCGGAAGACCTGATGGCGTGGCGAATCGATAAAGACCTGCCCGCCGAAGATGAACTTCCAGTTTTCATCCCACCTGGCAGCAGTGAGCTCGGAGAGGGTTTTGCGCACGAGCGGCAGCCCTTCGTCGAACTTGTGGACGACGGCTTCTTTGCTGGCGGGGACGTACGGATCCCACTTGTGGTCGGCGGCAAATTCGAGCTTGTCGAGGGTAAGACAATGCATGGCCCAGTCGCCGGTCATGTCTGTGAGGTGACCGGCCAGGCGGCCAAGGCTCATCGACTTGGGGTGCGGATTGTAGCTGAGGTCGGCATCGGCTGGGATGGCCTCGAGGATCTGGCGGGTCTTCGCGGTCTCACGTTCGTACTCGGCTATGAGTTCCTTTTGAAAGTCCATGAGAGCAACCTCCTTGTTGCGAAGGAAAGCATACCTGACCCTGAACAGTTGCGGCGAAGAAAAAGCGATAAATTTTAGTGCAACGCGGTTACTTTGGGAGCGCGAAGGCAACGTAATCTCCACCGACGGGGCGCTTGGGGTCGCGGCCTCCGCTGGCAGCGATGACGACGTACTGGCGGCTATCCACCATGTACGTGGCGGGGGTTGCCATACCGGAAGATGGCAGCTCGGTTTCCCAGAGCAGCTTGCCGGTTGCGCTGTCGAAGGCGCGGAACTTGCGGTCGTAGACGGTGGCGCCGATGAAGAGTACGCCGCCGGCGGTAACGACGGGGCCTCCGTAGTTCTCAGAGCCGGTGTTGGTCATGCCCTGCCGGGCCAGCTCAGGGTATTCCCCGAGAGGCGTCTTCCAGAGATATTGCCCTGTGTTCAGGTCGATGGCGCTGAGTGTTCCCCACGGGGGAGCGATGGCGGGATAACCGTCGGGATCAAGGAACTTGCGGTAGCCGGTAAAGGTGTAGCGGTCCTGCGTGTCTGCGGCGGGAACGGCACCGCTGCGCGAGGAGGCAAGCTCCTTGCCCTGCTGTTGGCCGGGCGCGGCGGAGGGATTCCTCAGGTATTCGAGCAGAGCCTGGAGGTCTGCTCCCTGGATATTTGGGAAACCGGGCATACGGCCTTTGCCGTGAAGGATGGCGTCTGTGATCTTGGCTGTGGACAGGCGCTGACCGATGTGCACGAGCGAAGGAAAGGCCGGTGGCGAACCGGCGCGGTCGACGCCGTGGCAGGCGGCGCACTGCTTGCTGTAGATCTGCTGGCCGGGAGAGGCGGCGTGCGGCGTGGGCACCAGACCGCCGAGCCAGGCCATCTCATTGGCATTGACGTAGAGGACGTTGGTGGCGGGATCGAGGGCCGGTCCACCCCACTCGGCGCCGCCGTCGAAGCCGGGGAAGACGATGGTTTGCTTGCCGACGCTGAAAGGGACGAACTGCCCGTCACTGCGCACCTGGCTGAAGGCCTTTACGGCCCAGTCGTGGGCCTGCGGCGTGCGGTTGGTGAGCATGTCCGCGGTGAGTCGCTGGCGGCCGAACGGCTCCGGCAGATCAGGCATGGGCTGCGTGGGCGAGGTGACCTCGCCGGGTACGTCACTGGATGGAAAAGGGTGCTCGCGGACGGGAAACAGAGGCTGGCCGCTGGTGCGGTCGAAGACGTAGACGTAGCCCTGCTTGGTGGTCTGCGCAATGGCATCAATTCGCTTGCCATTGCGCACCAGAGAAAAGAGCGCCGGGGGCGCGGGGAAATCGCGGTCCCAGATATCGTGGTGCACACCCTGGAAGTGCCAGAGACGACGGCCGGTGTTGGCGTCGAGTGCGAGGAGTGTGTCGGCGTAGAGGTCGTTGCCCACGCGGTCGCCGCCGTAGAAGTCGAAGACCGCCGAACCGGTGGGCACGTAGACGATGCCGCGTTTGGCGTCGAGGGCCATGCCGGCCCAGTTGTTGGCGGCGCCGGCGGTGCGCCACGCGCCGGGCGGCCAGGTTTTGTAGCCGGGCTGGCCGGGGCGCGGGATGGTGCGGAAACGCCAGCGCAGTTGGCCGGTGCGGACGTCGAAGGCGCGAATGTCCCCGGGGGGCGCGGGATGCGTCTCCGGGTCGCGGCCACCGACGATGATGAGGTCCTTGTAGAGGATTCCGGGAGAGGTGAGGACGGTGGACTGTGCCTTGAAGTCGCCGCGGAGGTTTTTGCGCAGGTCGATGCGGCCGTGATCGCCAAACGATGCAATGGGGCGCCCGGTGTCGGCATCGAGGCAGTAGAGGTAGTTCATGATGCCGGCAAGGATGCGGCCCTGCCTGCCGTCGGTCCAGTAGACGACGCCGCGCACGGGCTGCGTGCCGTGGATGCCGGAATCGAACTTCCATTTGAGCTGGCCGGTGGCGGCGTCGAGAGCGATGACCTTTTGCGAGACGGTGTAGGCGTAGAGTGTGTGGCCCACGATGATGGGACTGGTTTCCAGGTTGCCCTTTTCGCCGGTGTCGTAAGTCCAGGCGACGCGGAGGTTCTGAACGTTCTGACGATTAATCTGCGTGAGCGGCGAGTAATGGTCGCCGTCGGGACCGCCGTGGTAGACGGGCCAGTCGACAGTTTGCGCGGAGGCCGAACCGGCGATGAAGGCCGCCAGAGAAGACAGAAAGAAGAGAAAAATGCGCACGCGCAGGGGCATGGAAGCAGCGTCTCCGTAATCGAAGGAACGGAGAGATTGTTACATTCGGCGATGCGAACTGAAAAGTCTGCGGCTGCGGTAAAAGAGGGGTGGCGGCGGCGTGAGGGTTATGGCTCCCCACCCAGTTTTTTGTGGACGGGTTTGCGGACGGGAAAGAAAAGACGAGATGGAGGGGTTAACGCAGTGGGTGGTGCGTCAGAAGGTGGAGTGCTCTCCTTTGCGGACGACCCAAGTGGTCATTGCGCGCAGGTCCTGGACGAGGGTGGTTTTGATGGGATCTGCGAGCTGGCCCATGCGCTCTGTGTATGCGAGGAGCAGGGGTTCATCGACGAGATAGCGGATGGAGCCGTCGGGGGACTTGCAGCGGCGGCCTTCGATCGGCTCGACGCGGTGCTCCATGCCAATGGAGGAGCCAAGGCGGGAAAAGAAGAGTCCGCCGGGCTTGAGGGTGCGGAAGGTGCCGCGGAGCATGGTCTCAAAGTGTGCATCGTCGCGCGCGAAGTGAAGAACGGTGTTGCTGATCACGATGTCGGCAAACGCGTCAGGAAAGGACATCTGTTCGACCGGTTCGACGCGAAAGCTGGAGGCAGGAAGCGATGGGGCGAGCGCGCGCGCCATGTTGCACACGGTCTCCACTTCCTCGGGGTTGGCGTCGGCGGCGTAGACGTCATACCCCTCGCGGAGAAAATACACGATGTTCCGGCCGGAGCCGCAACCGGCGTCGAGGATGCGCATGCCGGGCGTAATGCGGCCTTTGAGAATCTGGTCGAAGAGGTAGATGTCGATCTGGCCGAATTGTTCCTGCGGGGTGGGCATGAGGTTTACTCACGATAGCATGGCGGACGGCGCGAGGTTGGGGCGGCGAAGGACAGCAGACAGCAGATAGGCGGTAGGGAAAAGTGGATTCCCATGTCTCAAACGCGAGACCTGGGGCACCCGGCGCATAGAAAGAGCTGGATGCGCGGCACTGTCGATTGGGGCATCCGGCCGGGGAATCAAAGCGGACTGGATTGGTCCGGATTGAGGTGCGTAATTTTTCGCACGATTTCTGTGGAAAAGAAAAATATTCAGGGGGGGGTGGGGGTACCTCCTTGCCTGTCCGCTTTTCGCTTCCGGCTGCCGGCTGTGGTTCGACATACTTCAAGGTTAGCGAAATGGGCGGAAATTGTTCGCACGTTGGACGGGAAGAATTTTCGCTGTGTTTTCAGTGGGTTAGGACGTGGGGAAAGATTTGGAGTGTTGACATGGGGTCCGTACCGTTTGGGGAGGACGGGCTGAGTGGAGGAGATGGTTTCCCAGGTCTCAAAGGCGAGACCTGGGGTACCCGGCAGGGGCTGAAGCCTGTACCTTTCGGGAGGAGGGCTGGATGGAGATGCGGTTTTCCCAGGTCTCAGAAGCGAGACCTGGGATACACGGCGACGGGGTGGATCGGGAGTGCCAGAAAGACAACCGGGATGTGGAGAGGTTGGTGCTTCCTGCCTGTCGGCCTCAGCGCTTGGCGAGGAAGCGCTCCATGAACTTGGTGTCGAAGTTGCCGCTGCGGAAGTCCTCGTCCTGGAAGATGGCCTGGTGGAGGGGAATGGAGGTTTCGATTCCCTGTACCACGAACTGGCCAAGAGCGCGCTGCATGCGAGACATGGCTTCCTCGCGGTCCTTGCCATGGACGATAAGCTTCGCGATGAGCGAGTCGTAGTAGGGCGGGACGACGCCCTCGGCATACTGGGCCGTGTCAACGCGGACACCGTTGCCGCCGGGGACGTTGAAGGCGGTGATTTTGCCGGCGGAGGGCGTGAACTTGACGGGGTGCTCGGCGTTGATGCGGCACTCGATGGCGTGGCCGCGCAACTCGATGTTGGGCGGGAGGATATCCCAGAGC
>JAJXXG010001284.1 GCA_021781255.1 Acidobacteriota bacterium | reverse complement strand
GCTGCGTGCGATCCACGCGGCCAGAAAAGAAACACACGCCACGGAAAGCAGGAAAGGCAACAGCGTATCCGAGAACGGATAGACAAATACGATGCAGCCAATTCCGAAGATCACTCCGCCGATCAGTGCGCCCACAATGCGAAAGAGCATCTTCTGATTGGTTGTCCCGGATGTGCTTAAGCCGGCTACAAGCACCGTCAGCGTAGCGGTGGAGATTCCCGGCCACGCCAGCGCGTTATAGATGATGTAACACAGCGTTGCGCACAAGCTCAGCTTCGCGGCATAGGCCAGGTATTCGCGATTCGTCCACGCATCCGCCTTGAACAACGGCTCTTTCTTTTGTTGCGGCAAATCCACAGCCGCATACTGCCGCGTTGGCCTGCTGACCGCCGCCAGGTTATACAGCGTTTGAAAGAGGGTGCGGAAGGGCGCGTGCAGGCGCGCGATGTCTTCATCCGGGTTGGTTACTTCCTCGAATCGTCCAGTCTCAATTGCATGCAGCGTATGTGCAATCCGTGTTGCCGCAGGCTTCCAGCTCTCGTCCATTCCTTCTGAAGACTGTCTTCCAAAAGATGCAGCCTGGTCGAGCAGCCGCGCTAAAAACGGGATGACCGCGGAATGAACAGCAACTTCAGTGCCATGAGCCATGGGCTGGGACTGCACTTCCTTCAGCAGCGAAAGCATCTTGCCCTGCCCAGCGAATGCATAGCGCGAAACGGCTGCAATGGCTGGCTTGAGCTGATCGCCTGAATTCTCCATGCCGTATAGCGCGAACATCGCACGGAGAGCTTTCAGCCTTGCCGCAATCTCCAATTGCAGGGCGCGCTGTGGATCACGATGCGTGAAAAGATATTCGATCGCGACCTTGCAACCGACTGCGAGCGCACCCGTTGCAATGGGCGCAGCCGAGAGATACACGAGCAGCTTGGGCGGCAGATGATATTCCCACAGAGAGAGTGTCAGCAAGGGAAAGATGCCCAGGTTCATCGCTGCCACGCGAGCCGTGCAGGCATTCAGCAGGAATGCGGAGAGAAATGTAAAAGCGGCGATCCCCAGGACGCGGGCCATCGGGTCATTGCCCGTAACTTGGATGAGCATCAGCGCAAGGGCGACACCCGCGCACTGAGACACAAGTTCCATCACGCTGCGACGAAGCGTCAGATAAGGTACATCGTAGGAGACAAGAAAGATCAGATACAGGCCGGGCGCGATCATCGGAACCTGCAGCATCAGCAGAATCGCTGCTGCCAGCGTGGCTGCAAAGGCCGTCCTGAGTGCGCCTGCATAGCGCCCGTGCGCAGGAGGCAGCTCCTGGAATACCTTGTCCAGCCATCCTCGGGTTTGAGCAAAGGCTTCCGGCAAGATTTATCTCACAATGCTGATCGCAGTTTCGCCAATGCGAAAAAGAGTGGGATCGGGATCGAGAATGCGCACTCGAATTGGAAAACGTGCTGCAAGATGAACCCAGTTGAGCGTGTGGTCGATCTGGGGCAGGCCATTGCTCACTTCCGAATCATCGGGCGAAACACCGTTGCCGATGCTCTCCACAACTCCATCGAAGCGGCGCGAGGCATTACCCATCAGGTAGACATCGACGTGCATGCCCGGCTGGATGTGCCTCAGGTCCGATTCGCGATAGTTTGCCACGACATACCATCGGCGCGCATCGATGAGTGTAAAGATCGGTATGCCCGGCTTGGCCATCTCGCCTTCTGACACGTTGAGGTTGGTTACATAGCCGTCAAAGGGCGCCACCACGGTGCAGCGCGCCAGATCGAGTCGTGCGCTGGCAACCCTGGCGGCTTTGGCAGTTCGCTGCGCCAGAAGAGTGTCGAGCCTGTCGACGGCGTGGATGCTCTCATCCAGCTTTGCCTGGGAAACGGCTACACCCACTTCGGCTTCGCGCTGCATTGAGCGCGAGCGCGTCTCCCGTGCCAGCGCCTCCTGGAGCGCAGCCTGAGCCTCCTGAAAATTCTGTTCGGCCACGCGTGCCTTCGTGCGTGCATCGTCCACCTGCTCTACGGTTACGTATTGCTTGGCGAGCAGTGGTTCAATGCGGTGAAGATTATTCAGCGCCAGTGTTTGCTGTGCTTCGGCAGACTGCAGTGCCGCCCTGGCCCGCTGCACAGCGGCGCTTGATGCCTGTACTTCGCTGCCCGCGCTGGCAGTCTGCGTACGCGATCCGGCTACGCCCGCCTTTGCCGCAGCCACAGCGCTGTTCTGTGCGGCTATTTTGCGCTGCGTATCGATGATCTGTTCTTCAAGCAATTGCTGGTCAGAGACCGCCTGGTCCAACGCGTATTGGTACGGCCTTGGATCAATAACGAACAGTAGGTCCCCGGCGTGGACAAAGGCATTGTCCCTCACCGCAATGCGAACAATGCGTCCTTCCACCTCGGGAGCAAACTGTACATAGTTCGCTCGCACGCTCGCATCGTCGGTCCGGGGATGATGCCTTGTGCCCCACATTACGCAGAGCAGAAGCACCAGCGCAATTGCGAGCGTGGCGATTGATATTCTGACTCCGTAACTGCGCGGACCAGTCGTCTCCGGCTTCACAGCTTTACCTCACTTCTATCGAAAGAACACGAGCCACAACAGGCATGCCACAGCCACAACCAGGCTGGGATAAAAGATGACCTCGGGCATGACGCGATGTTGCAGCCTGCGTCGCACGAGTTGCCAATATGTGATGCCGGCGGCAAGAATTCCGGCCAGCAGGCAAAACATCCATGACGGCAGGAAGGAACCGTCCATGTCCATCATGGGTGCACGCGAACAGCCGCCCGGCAGCAATAATGCAGTCGCTGCAATTGCCTGCGGGATTTTACGAAACATACTCATCTCGTCAATGCCTTTATGGATGTGCAGGAGCAGCTTGCGACGCATCTGCTGGTTTGTTTCGGAGCAACTCGCCCGTCGTGTAGCCTACATTCGCTGCGCTGGTCAGAACCGCGGATCGCGCCTGCACGGCAGCCAGTCGAGCCTCGGCCAGCTGCGATTGCGCATTTACGAGATCGATCAGGTTCTTCACGCCGTATCCGTAGGCATCGAGCGAGGCATCGTACGAGGTTGTGGCCGCCTTCAGAAGCGTCTCCGCAGCCTGTTCCTGACGGGTCGCCGTCCGGAACTGCAAATATGCCGTCCACGCCTCACGCGTGACACTGTCGCGCTTCTCTCTCAGGTCCTCGGCAGCTTCACGCTGCTCAGATGCGCGCGCAATGGTTTCACTGCGCCGCCGTCCGCCATCGAAGAAATTCCAATGAATGTTCAGGCTCGCATCCCACACAAACTGTGTTGTGTCGGCCAGGCTGGAGCCGTACTCCTTGCTGACCGTTGGCCAGATCGACTGCACAGAGCCTTTGCCGGTAAAGTCAACAGTCGGCAAATACGAAGCACGCGCTGCCTTCAGTTCCTGCTGGGATGCTTTGAGTCTTTCGGCGAACGAGGCGAGATCCGGCCGCTCCGTCAGTGCCTTCTCAACCAGCGCCTGTGCCGATGCGGAAACCTCCTGCGCATTCGGCAGTGTTGACGGTTCCTTTACTATGATTGCATCGGAAGGCTCGGCGCCAAGCACCTCGCGCAGTTGAACACGCGCGGCCGCATCGTCGCCAAGGCTCGACTCCAGATCGTACTCAGCGCGCGCGGTGCCTGCCCTTGCATTCAATACATCGGGCAGCGTGGAGCGCCCGTTGGCTAGCTGTGCCTCCGCAGCCGCCTGCGTTGTCTGTGCGGTCTTCAGAGTTTGCCGAATGGCTTCCAGCCGCTCTTGAGCCGTAATCAGCCGATAGTAGGCGACGATGACGGTGTACGCCACATCCTGGTTCGCGCGCTGAAAGCTCGCGGCGGCGGCCAGTTGCTGCGCCTTGCTCGTTTCCAACTGTGCTCGCCGCCTGCCAAAGTCAAAGATGGTGTAGCTCAGCGCCAGCCCGTCATCCGTAAAGGGATTCTCGACCATCGTATAGCCATGCGGCGCGTACGGCCTGGGAAAAGGAACGATAAACTTCTGGTTGCCGAACAGTGCGAAGCCTGCCAACTGCGGATAATAATCGCTTCGCGCGATCCCGGCTTTCTCGGCAGCCTGCTTTGCCTGCTCCCATGCAATTCTGGTGCGCGGATTGTTGCTCTCCGCAATATCAATGAGTTCGTCCAGCGTGTAGGTCTTTGCCGGGTCGACTTCAATCAGTGCTTTGGAGTTTGTGAGGCGGCCAGTGCAGGCGGCCGCGCTTGCAAGATCGGTGACAACCCCGGCGCATTGAGCACTGGCAGGAATTGGTTGCATCAGACATGCGCCCAGGAGCAAGAGACCTTCCATCCACGGGAATCGCGAAGAGGCGTGCTTGTGGATGTACATCGTCTTCATGTTTACAGTGTATACTAAGTGTACATAGAATACAAATGTGATGAGGAAGCGGGATGACCGAGACTGAAATCGCGGAGGAGAAAAGGAAATTCAAGGCCGGGGAAGACCTGCGTTCGCGGCTGCTGGACGCTGCCAGCAGACTGTTCGGCAAGGAAGGCTATGACAGCGTGTCCATCCGCCGCATTGCCGATGAAGTGGGTTGCTCGCAGATGGCGATGTATCGGCATTTCCCGGACAAGGAATCGCTGATTCGCCATCTCTGCACGGAACTCTATCGGCAGTTTACGATCCAGGTGCATGAACGATTCGATCATCTCCCCGACCCCCGGGAGCGGCTGCGACTGGCTTTGCGGCATTTTGTTCTGCTCTCAGCCAGGAATCCGCACCACTACAGGCTCACATTTCTAGTGCCAGCGATTGACGCGCAGGCACAGGAAATGCGCAACGATGCGGCGAGCTCCGCTATTGCGTATTTTCGCCAGAACCTCAGGCTCGCTCTTCCGCGCCACACTCCGGAATGTCTCGTCGAGGAACGCTTGCACCAGATCTTTGCTGTTCTGCACGGCACTACGGTGATGCTGATTAATCACGCGCGCGTCTACCATCTCAGCCGCGACGCAGCCCTCCGGCAGCTTGATACGGCCTTCGACATTTTTCTGAAGGCGCCCATTTCGGAATAGCTGCCTGCCCGTTCCCGCATGAACTTTTGTTGCGAGATGGGCCTTCTATTCAGCAAGCAGTCGCAATGGAGCGCGCTCGGACCGCTTGCCATGCGTGCTTACGGAGCTTTCCATTCGGCCATCCAGATGTTGCCTGTGCGCTCGCCCATGCTGAATACAAGCCTGTTTTTGGCGATGGCAAGCGTGGTCTCTGTCTGGTTGGCGAGTGACAGCCGAGCGTCGTGGGAATGGAACACGGCAAACGGACTTCCGACGAGTCTTTTGGTAACCGGGTCAAGACGCTGTGCCCAGATGCATTCGTGGCCGTCCTGCTTCGATGTGCCATAGACAAGGTTGCCATCGGGCGACCAAGCTTCGACTTCTCCGTCGAGGATGCCGATCCATTTGCTTTCCGGCACTGGTGTTGCACTGACCGGGGCAATGAATGCATGAAAAAGGCCCGACCCCACGCTCTGGAAAGTGAACCAGCGGTTATCGGGCGCAAAGGAATCGGTTGCGATCCATTGGCGAGTTGAAAGCAGGTCTGTCCTGTGTTTCGAAGACAAATCCAGCATCCATGCGCGCCCGTCCAGGGTATTGCCAAGCAGGCGCTTGCCATCCGCTGACCAGTCCGTGGCCTCGCCGCAACCGGCACACACCATCTCCTGTACTCCACCCGTACTGGGCACGATGTAAATATCCCATTTGGGTATCTCGCTGAAACTGATCCACGATCCATCCGGGCTGAAGGTTGGTTCATATTTCAGCGTATGTGTCGTGGTAAGCGCAGATGCAGTACTGGTTTGAAGGTCCTTTACCCAGACCTCCTGATCGCCCGGCCTGGTAGAGATGAAGGTGAGCCTGGCGCCATCGCGCGACACATTTGGCATAAAGTCGCCCACCTCGTCGCGTGTCCACTGTTGCGGCGCACCGGTTACCTTGCCTTCGTTCGGCTTGATGGGCAGGCTCCAGGCGGAAAGCTCCTGCAACAGGCTCGCGAAGGCAATTCGCATGCTGCCATCCGGCCGGGAAACCAGCGAAGGGTATTCTTCGCGTGCAGGGCCGGAGGTCAGCTGCTGCGGCCGGCCTGCTAGTTGGAATGTTGTGGGAGCGATCTGCACCCGCCACAGATTTATGCTGTCACCCGACCGCGCGGAGAAGAGTATCCAATTGCCGTTCGCATCCCAGGCCGCAGGCACAATCGCCCACGGATATGCCTGAGACTCGCTCGTAAGTCCGGCCGCGCGCGTGGCGTCCAATACGCCTGTCTTCACGGCTGCACCGCCGCTTAGCGGAGTCACCCACCAGTCCACTGATTTTTCCGGGGCATCGTCGTTGTTCGGATTCCCAAGAAACAGCAGGTACTTTCCATCGGGAGACCACAACGGGTGGGTGGCGCCAATGAAGTCCGAGCGTATCTGCCGTGGCACTCCTCCGCCGACGGCGACGACGTACATGCTGTCTCCGCGGTCGGTATTCAGGTTTACTCCCGACATATCTCCCACTGAAAATGCTACCCAGTTGCCATCCGGCGAGAATTGCGGGCTGTTGCCTTTCGATACAAGCTTCCTTGCCTTTCCGCCGAGTGCCGGGACAATGTAGATTCCGTCGTCGTCATCCACGTTGAAGGCAATGATGCCGCCATCCGGCGAAAATACCGGAGCGCGCTTATCGCCCGATCCGAATGTGAGTCGCAGCGGATCCCCTCCGCCTACTCGGCGCACATAAACATCCAGATGTCCTTCTTCGTTCTGGTCTGAGACATAGGCCAGAAGGTTGCCATCCGGCGACAGTGCAGGATCGGTGGTGAGCCCGGAATCCCACGTTAGACGCGTCAGGCTGGGCGCAGGCAATCCTCTCGGCGTCCGCTTTACGGAATGAGAAGACGTGACCACCCCAGCAACGCCAGCGACTGCCGCCATTGCCGCGATTGCAAGCCACCGGAACATACGCCGAGAGCCCGGCGTTAGGGCCGCAAGTTCCGCGCCTGTATGCGCCGCCGGCGGAGCAAGCAAATCCGGCAAGGAGGCTACCGCGTGTGTGCCGCTCGTTGCAAGTGCCTTGTTTTCCCGCAGCGGCGCGATAAAGCGATAGCCCAGCCTGGGCAGCGTCTCCACGTAGCGCGGAGTTTCGGCGTCATCCTCCAGCGCCAGCCGGATCTGCCGGATGCACTGGTTGAGTCCGTGCTCAAAATCGACGGAGATATCCGAACCCCAGATGCACTCTCTCAGCTGTTCGCGGGTTACCAGCTCGTCAGGCCGCTCTGCCAGAATTGCTAGAACCCGGGCAGCCTGTGGCCGCAGCGCAACCCTGTGTCCGGACTTACTCAGCTCTCCGGTTTTTCGATCCAATTCAAAGACGCCAAAGCGGAGCATCTTGCTGCCCCCTTAAACCGTCACCATGGCTGGGATGATTGCGGCAGAGAGTATAAGCCTGTTTCCGGGTTTATAGACATGGAAATTTAACTCCAATTTCTACAACAACCTACGCGATCACCTACAAATGCCGAGTCATCCATTGATTTTCCAGTTCCGCTGCCTCATAGTCCGCGGCGTTCGCTGTCTTCTGACGCCGAATACAAGCCAATCTGAGTAGGAGGAAGGAATGAAGATCTCAAGGAGACTCACTCAACAGGTAAGTACGCTGGTAGCTCGTGCAGGCACGCTCCTCGTGTTTCCTTTGCTGGCGCTTGTGCTCACCGTGGTAGCCGCCGCGCAAACAATAACATTCGACTATCCAGGCGCAATGGGCACTTTCATCAAGGGAATCAACGACAAGGGCTTAATGGTGGGTTCTTATTGGAGTAGCGATGGCGCCGAGCACGGTTTTCTTTACGATGGCAACAACTACCGCCTGAGCTTCGATTACCCGAACGCTATGTGGACTGAAGCCGCGGGCATTGATCAAAATGGTAACGTTGTGGGCTTCTACGGCATTGTTGCGGACAATCTGCTACGCGGCTTTCTACGCACAGCCAGCGGAGCATTTCAGTCCCTCGATATTCCGGGACGCTTTAACTTCATGCCGGAAGGGATCAATTCGAGCAACACAATCGTTGGATGCATGCACAATCCTGGGACAATGCACGGATGGATCATGCAGAACGGCGCTCTCGCGACAATCAGTCCTGCGTATCGGATGTATCAAGGCATCAACGCGACCGGAACGATTGTCGGCTGGTATTACTCTGCACCTAGCAAATTGATTGGGTTCATCCTGAACGGGTCCGGAGAGACGTCCTTCAGCTATCCCAACGCCAATTTCACTGATCCATGGGGCATTAACGATTACGGGGACGTGGTTGGAGGATATGGCCAGAAAAGCAGCAATCATGGCTTCCTGTTGCATAACGGAAAATTCACGTCCATCGATATCGAAGGAGCTGCGGCCACTATAGCGCTGGGCATAAACAACAGTGGCCAAATCGTTGGCGTCTTCGGTGATGCAAACAACACCTCGCACGGCTTTATTGCCGATGCAAAAAACTACGAAGAATAAGCTGCGGAACTGTCATCGCAGTAGGAACAGTCTTTGGGCACTAGCGGCTTCGCCATCTGCTCGGGGAGAAACGCTGTTTACCGGGCACGCAGGGCTGGTCCATCGGATCTGCTGGAATGCTGCGTCATTGCG
>JAJXXG010000460.1 GCA_021781255.1 Acidobacteriota bacterium | reverse complement strand
AGATTGTTACGGGGTGACCGTCGCCGCCGGCATCGCTGTTCCAGCATCGTTCTCCGCCGCCCCCGTCTAAACTAAAGACAGATGTCCGACACGCTTTATCTGAGCCTGTGGTACCCGAATCTGCGCTTGGAGGCGCTCCCCGACAAGCTGACGGCGGTGCTGGGCGCCTTTGCCGCGCACGGCGGCGAGGCCAGGGTGTACGCCGCCACGGTGTGGCCGGTGAGCTGGAACGAGGCGCCGGTCTTCCAGCGGATTTATGGGCGTGCGGGGGACGGGCCGGCGCGCGGAACCGAGCCGCGGCAAGCCGTCGAAGAAGCGCTGGAACTGCTGCACGAGGACTATGCCTACGAATTCCAGATTGGATGGAGTTTGTGGGAGCTGAAAGAAGCAACCGCAGGTCCTTCGACTCATCAGCCCCTGGCTGACTCGCTCAGGATGACAAGCCAAGAAGATGCTCAGGATGACAATCCGAATTTGAGCGCTCAGGATGAAAAGCATTTTGGGAGCTGGGTGCGGGAGGCGCGGCTAGTGCGTGTGACGGGCTTTGGGCCGCTCTTCGACGAGGGCGCGTATGAGCAGGAGGGGCATATCCGCGTGGACTTCGGCACGGACACGCCGTTTCTTGAGGAAGACGCCGAGCTGGACCAGGTGGGCGCCAGACATGTCGAAGAGAACGTCCGCCAGCTTGTCGGTCTCACTCAGGCCGTGGAAAGAGATTCCGGAGCCACAGCGCGCCTGCTGTGGAGCGAGCTGGGCGAGAGCCTTGCGCAGCGGCTTGCGGCGCGATTGGGAATGAGGAACTAGCGTGGTGTTTCGGAGGTTCATTGCAAAGTAACCGGCGGCCTTAACCGCAGGTCCTTCGACTCATTTTGGCGCAAAATAAATGCGCCAGAATTCGCTCAGGATGACAGTGCATTTATGATGCGAACTTTAGAGGCAGGACATTAGCGTGCGCTTCACGATCGAACGAATCCGGACGCTGGTGCTGATCGCGGGAGCGCTGGTGCTGGTGGCCCTGGCGGGGCTCCTGTGGGTGGGCAGGTGGAAGAGCCGGCTCAATCGCCGCGATCTGCCACAGCGGCTGGGCGTCAACATCCAGCAGGAGGCCAACGGGTATACCTACGTGCATGCCTTCGGCGCGCACTCGCAGTACAAGATTCATGCTTCGAAGGAAGTGCAGCTCAAGGACAACCTCGTCGAGCTTCACGGCGTCGAGATCGAGCTCTATGGCCGGGACGGTAAAGACATCGACCGGATTGCGGGCGACACATTTGAATATGACGAGAAGAGCGGCGTTGCGACAGCGGATGGGACGGTAGACATGCTGCTGACGCGGCCCGCATCTGCACAGGAAGCGGGCGGCAAGGGCAAACGCCTTCCCTCGGCCCCGGCCGGCTCCTCAGGCCAGATTCGCCTGAAAACCAGTGGAGTGACCTTCGACCGCAACAGCGGCATGGTGACGACGGGGCGGCGCGTGGATTTTTCCATGACGCAGGGATACGGGAGCGCGATAGGCGCCCAGTACGACTCGCAAAGGGGCAACCTGACGTTGCAGCAGGCGGTGCAGCTGACCACTTACAAGGGCCGCGATGCGGTCGAGATCCACGCGCAGCACGCCGAGATTGACCGCGGCGCGCAGCTTTGCCTGCTGCGGGCGACCACTGCCGACTACCAGGGCGGACAGGCAGGCGCGGCACAGGCCAAGCTGCTGTTCCGCACGGATGGCTCGGCGGCGCGGCTGGACGCAACCGGCGGTTTTACGCTGACGACCGCGGCGGGTGGCCGTTTGGCGGCGCCGACAGGTTGGATGGAATTCGATGAGCACAACCAGCCGCGCCACGGACACATGGAGGGCGGCGTGAGCATGGACTCGGTAAGCGCTTACCGCACAGTGCACGGTACCTCTCCCACGGCGGATCTGGAGTTTACGGCCGGGGGACAGTTGCGCCGGGCGCACCTTGAGAGAGGCGTGGTGATCGAGACTGAGGAGAAAAGCCAGGGAGCAAACGCGCAGGCTGCACCGCTGCAGTTGAGCCGTACATGGCGCTCGCCGGTTGCCGATGTGGACTTCCGTAACGCGGGCCAGGGACGCGTGGAGCCTGCAGCCATTCATGGCACGGGCGGGGTGACGGTCACGAGCGAGAGCCAGCGCGGCAATGAGGCCGCTGCGCCCTCAAAGATGACCGCCGATGAGGTGACCGGCGCCTTTGGGCCGGATTCAGTTCTACGCTCGTTGACGGGCGTGGGCCACGCAGGAATCGAGCAGACGACGGCTACGGAGACCAAGCAAACCGCAAGCGGCGACCGGCTGCGGGCTGAATTTACGCCGCAGGGCGCGACAGGGGCGAACGGTGGGGCCAAGACGCGGGGCGCGACGAAGAGCGGGAAAGGAGTGCCGGGCGCCAATGAGGTGCAGTTGGCCGAGCTCGATGGTCACGTGGCGTTCTTCGAGCAGGCTGCGGCGACCCCGGGGGCCACCGGCGACAGGTCTTCGTCGCTGGGGTCAAAGCCGGGAGCGCAGCCGCAGACGGCAATCCGCGCCTGGGCGGGCAAAGCCGTGTATGAGGGTTCGGGAGAGTGGCTGCATCTGACGCTCAGCCCGCGCGTGGAGGACGGAGGCCTGGAGTTAACGGCTGACAAGGTGGATCTATCCGAGCAGTCGGGAGACGCCTTTGCGCACGGCAACGTGAAGGCAACCTGGATAAGCCAGGGCGCCACGCCGGTGGGCGGCGCACCGGGCGCCAAGGCAGGACAGGGATCGGGACAGGGCAACGGGGTTTTGGGCGGGCAGGAGCCGGCGCACGTGATTGCAGAGGAGGCGCAACTGCACCAGTCCACGGGTGAGGCCACATTCCGCGGCCATGCACGCCTGTGGCAACAGGCAAACTCCGTAGCCGGGCCGCTGATCGTGCTCGACCGGCAGAAACAGACGCTGGTGGTCCGCACCACGGACCCCGCAGACCCGGTAAAGGCTGTGTTGTTAAGCGCAGGCGAGAAGCCGGGCCGGGCGGCTAGGCAACCATCGGGACAAAATGGCGGCAGTGCTGCCGGGAAGACGGCCATGCCGTCTGTGATTCGCCTGCGCGGGGGCGACCTTTGGTATTCCGACGCCGAGCGCAGGGCGGTGATGCACGGCGGCGTGTTGGGCACTGTGGTGGCAGAGACGGGCACAGCCACGTCGACTTCGAACGAAGTCGAACTGCAGCTCACTCCCGCTGGAAATCGTGACAGCAACAATGGCGGACAGGCTCAAGTGGACCGCATGACGGCCAGGGGCGGCGTAACGCTGACCTTGCAGGGCCGGCGTGGAACCGGAGAGCAGCTGGTGTACTCGGGCGCTACCGGAGACTACGTGCTGACCGGCACTGCTTCAGCACCGCCGAGAATGAGCGATCCCGAGCGGGGCAGCGTGAGCGGCGAGGCTTTGATTTTCCATAGCCGCGATGATAGCGTCAGTATCGAAGGCGGCGGGCACGAAACCACAACAGAGACGACCGTACCGCACGCGCAAAGAAAGTAGCGGCAGAAGCGAACCTGATGGAAACACTGATTGCCGAGGGAATCGGCAAGAGCTATAAGGGAAGGCAGGTCGTCCGGGGCGTCGACCTGAGAATCTCCCGCGGCGAGGTAGTGGGATTGCTGGGCCCCAACGGCGCCGGCAAGACGACCTGCTTCTACATGATCGTGGGGCTGCTGGCGCCCGAGAGCGGGCGCGTGCTGGTGGACGAAACCGACATCACGCGGCTGCCCATGTACCTGCGGGCGCGCAACTTCGGCATCAGCTACCTTCCCCAGGAACCTTCGGTCTTCCGCAAGCTCACCGTGGAGGAGAACATCCTGGCGGTGCTGGAAGTGCAGCCGCTGAGCTATCGGGAGCGCCGCTCACGCACCGAGAAGCTGATCAAGAAGCTCAACCTGGGCCACATCCGCACCACGCGCGGCTACGCGCTTTCAGGCGGCGAGCGGCGGCGCGTGGAGATTGCGCGGGCGCTGTGCATCCAGCCCAGTTTTATTTTGCTCGACGAGCCGTTCAGCGGCATCGATCCCATTGCGGTGCTGGAGTTGCAAAAGATCATCTTCGACCTGAAGGCGAGCGGAATCGGCGTGCTGGTGACCGACCACAACGTGCGCGAGACACTGAGCGTAACCGATCGCGCGTACATTATTGCCGAAGGGCGGATTATTTTTGCGGGAACGCCGCACGAGTTGGGCAATAATCCGGATGTGCGGCGTCTCTATCTGGGCGAAGGATTTTCGCTGGGCTAGAGCCTGTTATCAACTTTCGAGCGCCCTGCGCAGGCCACGCGAAAGTTAATAACAGACTCTAGAGTAACGCCCCGCCGCAACGGGAAGGCGCTGTTCCCGGTATGGCGCTGGCGCAATGCAGGATAATAGACTCCAGATAGAGATTCCAACATGGGACAATGCCCATTCCGGAACCAGTGATTTGAATTAGGGCTTTTTCTTCCTTAAGCTTTTTCTTGCAAGACTAAACTCGCTTTAGCTCCACAGGAGAACGGATCCCATTTATGCCGCTGCTGCAGCCAAGATTGAATTTGAAAGTGGCGCAACGCCAGGTCCTGACGCCGGGCCTGATGCAGATGGTGAGCGTTCTTGCCCTCAATAAGCTGGAACTAAAGGAGATGATCGATGCCGAGATGGTGGAGAATCCCGTCCTGGAGGAGATTGACGAGACGGTTCCGATGCTGGACGACGTGGCGGGCCGTGAAGAACGGCTGGAACGCGGCGCCGAAGAAGCAGCCGCTCCGCCCAAGGATATTTTCAACGAGATCGATTTCGGCTCGTACTTCCAGGAGTATCTCGACCCCGGCTATCGCACGCAGCCGGAGTACGAAGACAGCGAAAAACCCTCGTTTGAAAACTTTCTCTCCCAGCCGACGACCCTGTCCGATCACCTGGCGTGGCAGTTGGGAGCTCTGAGCCTCGATCGCGAACTGCACGATGCGGCCGAGTTCGTGGTGGGCAATCTGGACGAGGACGGCTACCTGGCTGCGAGCGAGGAAGAGCTGGCCGCAGCGATCAGCACGGCTCCCGAAGTGGCAGCGGCGGACAACGGCCACACGCCAGCCGCCACGAGTGACCACGTTGCGGCGCTCGACCTGATTCGGCGCGCCATCGATCTGGTGCAGCATCTCGATCCGGCCGGCGTGGGCGCACGCGACCTGCGCCAGTGCCTGGCGATTCAGATTACGGCGCAGCAGCACGAGTTCGACCATTTGTACGCAAAAGCGGCGGAAAAACCAGACGATGTTCCGGACGAGAGTCCGCATCGCAGCTTTCATGCCGAGGCCGAGGCCAAAATCGAGGAGCGGCGGCGCGCCATGGAGGTGGCGGCGCTGATTGTGGACCGTCACTTGCCTCTGTTGCAGAAGCGGGACGTAAAGGACCTGGCGCGCGCAGCGCAGGTGAAGATTGAAGAGGCACACGCGGCGGTGGAGTTTATCCGCACCCTCGACCCGCGCCCGGGGCGCCTGTACAACCGCGAGCAGACGCGGCTCATCGAGCCCGATGTGTTCTTTGTGAAGCGCGGCGGCGAGTGGGTGGTCTCAATGAACGAGGAGGACCTGCCCAGCCTGCGGCTGAGCCAGCGCTACCGGCGCATGTTAGTCTCAACCGATACCGACAAAGAGGTAAAGGAGTACGTGAAGGAGCGCTTCCGCTCCGCGCTGCAACTGCTGCGCAACATCGCGCAGCGCAAGAGCACCATTCTGCGGACGTGCGAAGTGATTGTGCGGCGGCAACAGGACTTTCTCGACAAGGGTGTCGAGGCGCTGCACCCCATGATGATCAAGGAAGTGGCTGAGGAGATCGGGGTTCACCCCTCGACGATAAGCCGCGCCGTGGCCAACAAGTACGCGCACACGCCGCAGGGCGTACTGGAGTTGCGCTTCTTCTTTTCAGAAGGCTCAAACGGGCCCGAGGGCGCGGACACGCCGCTGCTGGTGCTGAAACGTAAAGTGCGCAAGCTCATCGAGGATGAGGACCCGAAGCATCCGCTCACCGACGACCAGCTTGCCGCGATGCTGAACGCGCAGGGCATTCGACTCACGCGGCGGACGGTGGCCAAGTACCGTGAGGACTTGCAAATTCCGTCGACGCACCAGCGGAGACGAAGGGATTAGGTTTCAGCCAACAGCTATCTGAGAAACCTCAGCACTGACCCCGCCGGGAACAAACTGATCCCTGACCTCTAACACCTGACGCCTGCCTCTACATCGCTTCCGGGCTTTCGATGCCCAGCAGGCTGAGCGACGCGACGAGTTCGCGCAGGGTGACGGCCGCCGTGGCAAGGAGAAATGTTTTGCGCGCGGGGTCTGCTTCAGTGAGGATGTGATGGCGATGGTAGAAATTGGCGAACTCCTGCGCGAGCTGGAAGGCGTGCTTGGCGAGGTAGGCTGGCTCTGATCCAGCGATGCATTGGTCGAGAACAAGGGACCGGCGGCCGGCGCGCAGCCAGAGGGACCAGATATCTTCATTCTCCTCGCCGGCAAGATAGCTGCCTAACTCCGTTAACTCCGCGAGCCCCGCCAACGCCGCTTCCGCCGTCGTTCCTCCTTTGCGAAAGATGTTGCGGATGCGGACGACGGCGTATTGAATGTAGGGGCCGGTTTCGCCCTCGAAGCTGAGCGCGTCTTTGAAGTCGAAGGCGAGGACGGTATTGCGCGTGTACTTGAGCATGAAGTAGCGCAGCGCGCCGATGGCGATCTGCTCGCCGATCTTCTGGCGCTCCTGCTCGTCCAGGCCGGTTTGACGCGCGTCCACTTCGGCGCGCGTGGCGGCGATGAGCTTGTCGATCAGATCGTCGGCCTTGACGCCGAAGCCCTTGCGTCCGCTGACTTCAATGTAGGCGCGGCTGAGGTCATCTTCGGGCACGTCGTAGCCGAGTTCGACGGCGCAGCGGGGCGTGAGCGCGACCATCTCGTAGCCGAAGTGGGTGTAGTGATCGGCCTCAGCGGCGTGGCCCATTCCGCGCAGCGCCTGGATGACGTTGGCTTGCGGGTCAGCCTGGCGGGAGTCGATGACGTTGTAGATGGCCGTGGCGCCGCCGAAGTGAGGGTGGGGCTCCTCGCCGTGCGCGGCCGAGATCCAGCACTCGTGGTTCGGATACGTGAAGAACCGCTTGTAACCGAAGTCGCGGCCCAGCAGACCGAACTTCCAAAGATGGTAGGCGATGTCTTTGCCGACGTAGGTGACGGTGCCGTTGGAGCGGACGATGACCTTGGCGTCTTCGTCTGTTTCGTTGCCCTTCGAGCTGTTCTCGTCCTGGACTGGTTCTGTGGCAGCACCGGCCTTGCCCGCAGCGGTGGGTCTGGTCATCACCCAGCAGCCCTTGTTCTTGCCTTCGTTCTCGAAGTAGAGCACGCCGGTTTTCTTGAGCTGCTCGAAGGCAGCTTCCCAGAACTTTAGGTGCAGAATCTCGCTCTCGCGGGGCAGGAAATCGTACTCAATGCCGAGGCGCAGCATGGTTTCGAGATGGCGGCGCAGGACGGCAGTAGAGATGATCTCGGCGATCTCAGAGGTTTCGTTGCCGCCCGCTTCGATCAAGTGCAGGGTGTCGAGTCTCAACTTCTTGCGCGCGGCTTTTTCTTCGTCAGTTCCTTCGCCGTACCACTGCGAAGTGCGCGCGTAGAGATCCCAGCAGTAGTAGTCGATCGCGTCGGCAGGCCTGCACGAGGATGCGGCGCGCTTAGCGCAATCGGCGATCAACGCACGGACTTCGGCGGCGGATTTGCCTTCGAGGTGCAGGAAACCCACGACAACATCCGCAACTTGCACACCGGTGTTGTCGATGTAGTTTTGTATGTCGACCTTTTGCCCAGCGGCGCGCAGCAGGCGCACAAAGGTGTCGCCGAGAATCGCATTTCGCAAATGCCCGATGTGCGCGGCCTTGTTGGGGTTGATGGAAGTGTGCTCTACGAGCGAATGGACACCTGATGCGGGACGGACGCCTTCGGCACATGCAACCAAGCGGGTTGCCGCGGCGCGGTCGAGGCGGGCATTGATGTAGCCAGCGCCGGCGACCTCGAATCCGGCGAAGCCGTCGAGTGCCCCTAATGCAGCCACAATCTCCTGCGCGATGATCCTGGGGGCCTTGCGCAGTTTGCGCGCCAACTCGAAGGCAATGGGCGTGGCAATCTCGCCGAAGCGCAGGTCAGGCGGCGTCTCCAGGGGAATGTTCCCGACCTCGAGATCGTATTTTTCTTTGAGCACGGCGCGGATGCTGCGCCCTAGCCGCTGTTGCAGTTCCAGAACCACGTCGAATGCCTCGAAAATCCTTGATTATCCAAGTGATTTTATCATCTGCGATGGAGCGGATTCGCCAGTTAGCGGGCGCGGCAACGGTTGAGGCAGAGGCGCCAAGCACAATGTCTTAAGATAGAGGGTAATCGTTGCTCATGTGCTGACCCTGAAGCTCGTTTAAGAAGACAACCGCAGATCCTTCGAATCCCTCGCTAGGCCGTTGCGGCTAGCTCGGCCGCTCAGGATGACAATGCGATTGTTTGATCAATCTCGGATTCAGGGCACAACATTTTTGTACCTGCACGCGAAGGGAATTCGTTTTTCATGACAGATTCAGGCTCACATCAAGGCCGCTTTTACATCACCACGCCAATCTACTACGTGAACGCGCG
>JAJXXG010001276.1 GCA_021781255.1 Acidobacteriota bacterium | reverse complement strand
AGGCAGGTATGCGCGGCAGACGCTGACATCGCTGCGCCTGCTCGATGCGGTGCGCGCGAAGCTGGTGCTGGCTGAGGATGTGCGCGCCGTGCTGGCCTACGTCGCAACGGGCAACGCGGACGCCGGCATGGTTTACGCAACGGATGCGCTGATGTCCGGAAACGTGCGCGTTGTGGCCGTGGCTCCTGAGGGAACGCACGACCCGATCGTCTATCCTGAAGCGGCCATGCGCACAGGACGCAACGAAGCAGCGGCACGCGCCTTCGTGGGCTATCTCGATTCACCTGCGGCGAGAGCCATCTTCATGAAGCACGGATTTACCATAACGTTACCGTAATGTCTGCCATCGATCCATCTCCGCTGGTTATCTCGCTGGCCACCACCTGCGCGGCCACGGCCGCCACATTTTTCCTGGGCCTGCTGGCAGCCAGGCTCATGTACGCTTCCCGCAGCGCTATGCGGCCATGGATCGACGGGATTCTTACGCTTCCCCTTGTTCTACCGCCCACGGTGGTCGGATTCTTTCTGCTTCTGATCTTCGGCCGCCACGGCCCGCTCGGACATCTGCTTGAGCAAATCGGCGTCACCATCGTCTTTTCATGGCCTGCAACTGTGATCGCCGCAACCGTGGTTGCATTCCCGCTGATGTACCGCACAGCACTGGGCGCGCTGGAGCAGGTAAACCCTACGCTACTGCAGGCTGCGCGCACGCTTGGCGCATCGGAGTGGCGCATCTTTCGTCGTGTCCTGCTGCCGCTTGCCAGCCCCGGCGTGGTTGCGGGAGCCGTGCTGGCTTTCGCGCGCGCTCTCGGAGAGTTTGGCGCCACGCTGATGCTGGCCGGCAATATTCCCGGGCGCACGCAGACCATGCCCATCGCCATCTTCGCAGCTGTGGAGCGGGACGACATGCGTGCCGCGGTCGGGTGGGTCGTGTTGATTGTTGTGCTCTCGCTGGCCATCATTCGCCTGCTCAATCGGCTGGGCGCGGCGCGCAGAGCGTGGCAATCGGCAGCAGCGATGGACGCGCTGCCGTTGGAGCCTTCCGCCCGAATCGCTGAGACGTCGCGTTTGTGGGACGACGGCAGGCCTTCCGCGACGCTGGAAGTCGACATTGAGAAAACGCTGGATAATTTCACCCTGCGCGTTCAGTTCCGCGCGGATCGCGGCGCGGTGGGAATGCTCGGCGCTTCCGGCGCGGGCAAGTCAATGGCGCTGCGCCTCATTGCAGGCGTCGAAGTCCCGGATCGAGGGCGCATCGCGCTGAACGGACACACGCTGTTTGACAGCGCAGCAGGAGCGAACACACCACCGGCGCGCAGACGCATTGGCGTTGTGTTCCAGGACTACGCGCTCTTCCCGCATATGACCGTGGCGGAAAATGTCGCATTCGGCCTGCATGAATTGACTGCGGCGGGACGCCGTGAGCGCGTGCGGCAGCAGTTGGATCGCATGCGCATCTCCGATCTTGCCGTGCGCTATCCCGGCGAGTTGTCCGGCGGGCAGCGGCAGCGCGTGGCCATCGCGCGGTGCATGGCGATTCAACCGGACGCCTTGCTGCTCGATGAGCCCTTTGCTGCGCTTGATCCGCATTTGCGCCGGCAAACGGAAGGGCAGCTTCGCGAGACTCTCGCCAGCTACAACGGCGTGGTGATTTTTGTAACGCACGACATGGAGGAGGCTTTCCGCTTCTGTGCCGATCTGCTTGTGCTGGACGCGGGGAGCGTGATTGCGTCCGGGCCAAAGCATGCTCTCTTTGAGCAGCCGCGCACTGTGGTTTCAGCGCGCCTCACCGGATGCAAAAACATCGCGGCTGCGCATACAGCCCACGCAGGCGGCATCGTGGTCGATGCCTGGAATTGCAGTCTGACACTGGCTGCGCCTTGCTCCGGTTCAATCACCCATGCCGGTTATCGTTCGCATCATTTCCGTTTCCAGCAGAATGCCTCCGGCGAGAACGTCTTTCCCTGCTGGCTGGTTGAGACCAGCGAAGCGCCGCATGAGATGACGCTTTATCTTCGCCTGCACAATCCTCCGCAGCCCGGCGAGCCGCACCATGTTCAGGCGGACATCCCTAAGGAGCAGTGGCGCGAACTGAGCGCTCAGTCTCAACCCTGGCAGATCCAGATTGTTCCGGAGCGAATTCTTTTGCTTGAAGATAACAACAAGTCTGCCACCGCCGCGCGCTAAGACGCATCATTCTCTGCCGACGACACGATAGCCTCGGCTCCCATCGCCTGCCGAATCGCTCCGAAATTCACTTTTGGGAGCATAATATTCGCGGTCCTTCGATCAGAATTGCCCTATTGAGATGACGGTCCGTTCACGCGGGCCGGATTTTCTGGGGTCCGCTTTGTAACGAATATTAACCAAGGTGACTCTTATGTGTTGCATGAACACTTCAAGGACAATTCACCAATCCGGATTGCTTTGGCGACGAGTACCGCTTCTGGTGCTCCTGTGCTCGCTGGCCGCCACAACGGCTCTCGCACAGCAGCCTCTTACGCTTCGGGACGCCATCCAGCAGGCGCTGGGGCAAAGTTCTGAGGCCGCCATTGCCCGCGCCGGCAATCAGGAAGCCACCGCTGGCGCGTCGCTGGCCCGCACACAACTGCTGCCGCAACTCAACTTTGCTGAGGACATTTCGCGCGGAAACGATCCCGTGTATGCCTTCGGCACGCGGCTCCGGCAGCGGCAGTTCACACAGGCTGACTTTGCGCTGAACGCTCTGAACAAGCCTCAGCCGATCGGAAACTTTGCTTCCCGCTTTTCCGGCCAGTGGATGGCGTTCGACTCTTTCAAGACGCAAAGGACGATTCGCAGTGCCGACCTGATGAGAAAGAGCGCCGACTCCTCCGCAAAGGCCGTAAACCAGAAGATCGTACTCGACGTGGTGCAGGCATACCAGTCGGTGCTGTATGCCGAGCGGCAGGTAGACGTTGCACAGCATGAGCAGGAAACAGCCGCCGCGCTGCTGAGTTCAGTGGACGATCGGGTGAAGGCGGGGCTCGCTGTGGAGTCGGACCGCATGTCAGCCCAGGTAAATGTGGCCGCGCGCAAGCAGGAACTGATTGCGGCGCAGGGCGGCCTGGAACTGGCATGGGCTCAGTTGAGCCTGGCCATGGGCGCGCCCGAACTGCAATCGACGCAGCTCAAGCCCATCGAGCCGCACCAGTTTCCCCAGACCGACCTCGCGCAGGAAATCGCCACAGCCACGAAGACCCGTCCGGACCTGACCGCGCTGGGACAGGCGCAATCCGCGCAGGCAGCAGCGGTCGGCGCGGCGAAGTCGGACTTCGGCCCCCGCATCAGTGCCTATGGCAACTGGGAGACCGACCGTCCTACATTTGCCGGGTCAGGCGGGAACAACTGGGTCGCCGGCGCACAGCTCAGCATCGATATCTTCCCCATGAGCAAGCGCGCGCAGCTCGCGCGTGAAACCGCGGCCAAGCAACGCATCGACGCGCAGATGCTGGCCTACCAACAGCATGTTCGCCTTGAGGTGAGCCAGGCGCACATCCAGCAGCAGACTGCGCTGCTTTCTCTCGACACTGCGCGCGCGGCCATGGATCAATCGGCCGAGAGCCTGCGCATTCTGCGCAACCGCTATGGCGCGGGACTCGCGACCATTACCGACCTTCTGCGTGCCGAGGATGCCGAGCGCCAGAGCCAGTCAAATTACTGGCGTGCGGTCTACGGAAACACGGTGGCCTATGCCCAACTACTTTTCGCGACAGGGACTTTGACTCCCGATGCGGCGGAGGATTTGCAATGAAGCTTTTCTTGTCTGGTTGTTTGATCGCAGCCTCCACGGCAATTCTTGTCGGGTGCCATTCGGACGAGCCTTCGAAGCCCGGGGCAACACAGACTGTGCAGGCGCGCGTGGTTGAGAGCCGCCAGCAGGAAGCGCCGGTGACGGTGCGCGCCGCGGGCACGCTGCATGCGCACGAATCGGCAGTTGTCTCCCCGCAGGTGGTTGGCCGCATCCAGCAGGTGCTGGTGCGCGAAGGCGACATTGTCAAGGCGGGGCAGACCCTTGCCGTACTGGATGACGCGACCCTGCGCGCCGCCGTCGATCAGGCGCAGGCTGGCGTGGCGGCTGCTGAGAATCAGCAGGCAGCGGCGCAGTCCGGCGCCAGCCTGGCTGCAAGCACGCTGGCCCGTTACAAGCAGTTGCAGGCGCAGAAGAGCGTGAGTCCGCAGGAAATGGATGAGGTGACGCAGCGTGCCGCAGCTGCGGCGCAGGGCGTGGATGCCCTGCGCAAGCAGAGCGACGCGGCAAAGGCGCAGGAAGCCAGCGCGCGCACCATGCTGGGCTATACCAGACTGCACGCTCCCTTCGCCGGTGTGGTAACGGCGCGCATGGCCGATCCCGGCACGCTGGCTTCGCCGGGCGTTCCGCTGCTCCAGATTGACAGCGCCGGGCCGCTGCAACTGCAGGCCAATGTCGATGAGTCGGTCATCGGCGCGGTGCATAAGGGGATGAGGATTCCTGTGACGGTGAGCGGCACGCAGGCCGCTGACATTTCCGGCACGGTTGCCGAGATCGTTCCCGCTGCCGACCCGGCAAGCCACAGCTTTCTCGTCAAAATCAACCTCCCGCCATCGTCCCAGTTACATGCGGGCATGTATGGAACAGCGGACATCGCAACCGGCACGCGCCAGGCGATTCTCGTGCCGCGCTCCGCCGTTGTTCTTCGCGGCTCGCTGGCCTGTGCGTACGTGCTCGACAGCAACGGCATTGCGCAGCTTCGTTACATCACGCTCGGCGCAACACACGGCAATCTGGTTGAAGTGCTTTCCGGCATCTCGCAGGGCGAGAAGCTTGTGGATGAGCCAGCCGACCGCGATCTGGCCGGCAAACGCATCGAGGTCCAGCCATGAACAAGAACCTTGGGCTGGCCGGAAAGCTGGCGCACGCATTTCTCAACTCCAAGCTGACGCCGCTGTTCATCGCCGCGTCGCTGGCTCTGGGCATCTTTGCGGTGGCGATTATTCCGCGCGAAGAGGAGCCGCAGATCCTCGTTCCCATGCTGGACATTGCCACGGCCATGCCCGGCGCGTCGCCTGCGGAAATCGAGCAGCGCGTCACTCTGCCCATAGAGACGCTCGTGCATCAGATTCCCGGCGTCGAATATGTGTACTCCACGTCCAGCCCCGGGCAGAGCCTGGTGATTGTGCGCTTCCTAGTCGGCACGCCGCAGGAAGACGCGCTGATCAAGGTCTACAGCAAGCTCTATTCGAACTTTGACCAGATGCCGTCCGGCGTCTCGCAGCCTATCATCAAGGCGCGCTCCATTGACGATGTGCCGATTCTGGCGCTGACCCTGTGGGGCGACCACTACAACGGATATCAGCTGCGCGCGATCGCCGACGAGGTGCAGCACAACATCAAGCAGATATCCGATGTGTCAGAGACCACGGTTATCGGCGGCCTTCCGCGCTCCATGCGTGTTGTGCTCAGCACGGCAAAGCTCAGCGCCTACGGCCTGTCACCCATGGCAATCGTGGAACATCTTCAAGCCGCGAACGCAAGCGTGCAGGCGGGGAGCTTTGCTGAGAACAATCAGGAAATCCGCGTCGATGCCGGCAACCTGTTTACCAGCCGCAAGGATCTTGAATCCGTCGTAGTGTCTGTGGATCACGGACGCCCCATATACCTGCGCGACGTTGCCGACAACATCATCGATGGACCCGCCGAGCCTGCCAACTACGTGCTCTTCGGCACAACCAATGCAAGCGCGGGCCCGCATCATGCGCCGAGCCAGTATCCCGCTGTCACCATCACGGTGGCCAAGCGCAAGGGAACCAACGCGACTGACATCGCCAATGAAGCTCTGAAGCGCGTTGATGAGATGCGTGGCGTCCAGATTCCCGGCGATGTAACCGTCACCACCACGCGCAACTATGGCGAAACCGCCAAGGCAAAGTCCGACGAGCTGCTGGAGCACCTGCTGCTCGCCACGCTGTCAGTCACTCTGCTGATTGCGCTCTTCCTGGGCTGGCGCGAGTCCGGCGTTGTCCTCCTGGCCATTCCCGTCACTCTCGCGCTCACTCTGGCAATTTTCTATTTCCTTGGCTACACCATCAACCGCGTCACGCTCTTTGCGCTGATCTTCAGCATCGGCATCCTGGTGGACGACGCCATCGTGGTGGTCGAAAACATTGTGCGGCACTTCCGCCTGCCAGAAAATCAGCACCGCTCGTGCAGCGAAGTTGCCGTCGAGGCCGTTGCCGAAGTGGGCAACCCCACGATTCTGGCCACCTTTGCCGTGCTTGCCGCCGTGCTGCCCATGGCGTTTGTCCGCGGCCTGATGGGGCCCTACATGCGGCCCATACCCGTGGGCGCATCCGCAGCCATGCTGTTCTCGCTGTTGGTGGCCTTCGTGGTTTCTCCGTGGGCCGCACTGCGCCTTCTCGGCAAGCATCTTACCGGCGCGCGCATCCTTGAGCCGGAACATGAAAACTGGCGGACAAAGCTCTATCGCAAGGTCATGACGCCGCTTATCGCCTCCACGCGCAACCGTCTACTCTTCTTTGCCGGAGTGCTGATCCTGCTGCTTGTCTCCGTAGCGCTTGTGCCCCTGGGCCTGGTGCGCGTCAAGATGCTGCCGTTCGACAACAAGAGCGAACTGCAGGTCGTCATCAACATGCCCGACGGCACGCCGCTGGAGCAGACCGCGCGCGTCGCCCAGGCTCTGGGAGACGAACTCGCGCGGCAGCCCGATGTGCTCAACTATCAGACCTACACGGGCACATCCGGCCCCTACAACTTCAACGGCCTGGTGCGCCACTACTACATGCGCCGCATGGCAAACCAGGCTGACATTCAGGTGAACCTGCTGCCGGCAAAGCAGCGCAAGGATCAAAGCCACACCATCGCCAAGCGGCTCCGCCCGCTGCTGCTTGCCATCGGCAACCAGTACGGCGCGCGCATCCAGGTCAGCGAGGTGCCGCCCGGTCCGCCGGTGATTCAAACGCTTGTCGCCGAGGTCTACGGCCCAGACATGGATGGCCAGGTCCGCGTCGCGCAACAAATCAAGTCAATCTTCCAGCACACGCCCGGCGTTGTGGATACCGACTGGTACGTCGAGGACCCGCAGCCGCGGCTCGCTATCCGCGTGGATGAAGTGAAGGCCGCGCAGCACGGCATCGCTGTCTCCGACGTGGCCCATGCGCTCGCGCTCGCCACCTCCGGCATGCAGGTGGGGCTGCTGCACGATCAGAACGCGCGCGAGCCTGTTCCCACTGTTGTTGAGCTTGCGCGCCCCGACCGCTCGTCCCTGCAGGCGCTGGAGAGCATTCGCCTGCCCGGAGCCGATGGTTCCATGGTCTCGCTGCGCGAACTGGTGACCGCCGAGAACGAAACTATCCAGCGCAGCATCTATCACAAGAATCTGCGCCGCGTAGTGTATGTAACCGGCGACGTTGCAGGAGCGGAAGAAAGCCCCGTCTACGCGATTCTGAAGATGAACAAGGACCTCGACCATCTCACCCTGCCCGCCGGTTACACGCTCACCCGCTACAACTCGGCCATGCCGGAGTCGACGGCCCACTACTCAATGAAGTGGGACGGCGAGTGGCAGATTACGATCGAGGTTTTCCGTGATCTCGGACTGGCCTTTGCCGCCGTGCTCATTCTGATCTATGTACTTGTGGTGGGCTGGTTCCGCTCATTCATCGTGCCACTCATCATCATGGCTCCCATCCCGCTCACGCTGGTGGGTATTCTGCCGGCTCATGCCATGCTGGGCGCGTTCTTTACCGCAACGTCGATGATCGGCTTCATCGCCGGCGCAGGCATCATTGTGCGCAACTCCATTATCCTTGTCGACTTCATTGAACTCCGCTGGCGCCAGGGAGTCCCGCTGAGCGAAGCCGTTATCGATGCGGGCGCAATCCGCTTCCGTCCCATGCTGCTCACCGCGGCGGCCGTGGTCGTGGGCGCAAGCGTCATCCTTACCGATCCCATCTTTCAGGGGCTGGCGATTTCGCTCATCGCAGGAGCGGTTGCATCAACTTTCCTGTCGTGGCCGACCATTCCCATCCTCTACTACATCGTTCACGCGCACATGAAGCCGGAAATCGCGTGTGAACCCTCATCCGAAAAAGGAGAAAATCAATGACCGTTGAACGTATGGTTCGTATCCTGGCTGGCGTGATGGTGCCGTTGTCGCTCGCCCTCGCTCACTTTTATTCCCTCAACTGGCTGTGGCTCACTGCATTTGTAGGGCTTAACCTCCTCCAGTCCGGCTTTACCAACTGGTGCCCGGCCATGAGCATTCTGCGCGCCATGGGATTGAAGGACGCAACCTGCGCAACAAAGTGATATCTCATGACGGACAAGCGATTCAATGCGTCTCAGGCGCACCGGCTCGACGCACCGGAGCGGTTTATATGGCTTCCGCCGGCGGAGGTAATCGCCGCGCTGGCCATTCGACCCGGCGAAACGATTGCTGACGTCGGCGCGGGTACGGGCTACTTCGCCCTGCCGATGGCCGCCGCCGCTGGCCCGCACGGCAAGGTCTTCGCCGTGGATGCGCAGCAGGAAATGCTGGCGCACCTGCGGCAAAAGCTGCAAGACGGCGGTATCAAGAACATTGAGCTGATGCATGCAGAGGCCGACGCCACCAGCCTGGACGATTCGACTTGCAGCCTGGTGCTGCTGGCCAATGTG
>JAJXXG010000572.1 GCA_021781255.1 Acidobacteriota bacterium | reverse complement strand
GAAGGCCAGCGTCGCTACGCTCCGATGGTGTTCGCCTTCGCCCGGAATGCTGTTCGGCTTCCCTCCGGAATAAGCGTTCGCCTTCGTCGGAATCCGCACCTCGCCGCTCCGATAGACACACCGACAGGTTCAATGGTTACGCCAAGGGTAATGGTAATAGTGGGCGGTGTCCTCAACCAAAGTTCCAAGATTGCCATTCATTAGGCATTCATCCTGACGCTGTGACGCCGACAAGGTTGGCCAGCTTTTGCCAATGACGTTGATGCGGAATGCAGTTGCCGTTCCGGACCTCACCCGCATAAACAGTTGTCACGCCCATGACTGCCGCTATCGCGGGTCTCGTGAATCCGGCCAGCCTGAGCTGTAACTGGCTCAAGTAGACGTCGTTAGTCAGCCATTTTGGAAGCTCTGCTGGGTTCCACGCCTGATATGCCTCCCATTGGCGTCTACCGGTCTCTCGTCGGCGCTTCTGCGCACTTGGCCCTTGTGAGGCTTTGCGTCCTTCGTGAGCAGCAACGATGATGGTCCTCTTGATGGCGGCCATGGCACATTTGCTGCAATAACTCTTGCGCTTTGAGATATCTGCTCCGCAGGTCCTGCAGACGTTCTGTGGTTCCGGGACTTTGGGTTCCGGAGCTTTCTCACGTCGGCGCATTGCGTCGCACCAGAGTTGGCGTGTTAGACGTGTGAGCGCGACGCTGAAAAGCAGCGGGCCCTGGAACAACAGCGGCGGGCCGAGGACCTGCACATCGAGAATCTGCGCTTGCAGGTCGAGCTGGCCCGCTACAAGAAGTGGTATCACGGTCCCCGGGCCGACCGGCTGCGGACGGCGGGGGAACTGGCCCAGTTACTGCTCAGCAACGCCCGAGTCGCTCGATCACAAGCCGGTCCACCTGGACGATGTTCCCGCGCAGGCCGAACCGGAAGAAAAACTGAGGCGGGTCCGCCGGCGCAAGGGCCGCCGCCATCTGGCGAACTTCCACAACCTCCCGGTCACTACCGAGGTGTACGAGTTGCATGGCGCCGAGCGGGCCTGCCCGGGCTGCGGCGCCGAGCGCCAGTTGATTGGCCTGCAGGAGAGCTGGCAGATCGAGTATATTCCGGGGCGCTTCGAGCGCATCCATCATGTGCGCAAGAAGTATGCCTGCCCGGTTTGCGAGACCAGCGGCGAGAACCCGTGCATCGAAGCGGCGGCCAAGCCGGAGACGGCGATCGAGAAGGGACTGGCCGGACCGGGTCTGCTCAGCTACACCGTGACCAGTAAGTTCGGCGACTATCTTCCTCTCTACCGGCTGGAAGACATCTTCACCCGGCAGGGGTTCGAGATCTCGCGGGCCACGCAGTCGGTCTGGTGCGGGGACGTAGCCGACCGGGTCGAGCCGGTCTATGCCCTGATGGCGGACCAGGCCCGCGCCTCGCACGTGGTGGCGACCGATGACACGATCCTGCCGATGCTCAGTAAGGAGAAATGCGCCAAGGCAAGGATGTGGGTTTACGTGGGCGATGCGGCGCATCCCTACAACGTCTTCGACTTTACGCTGAGCCGAGGCCGGGACGGTCCGAAGTATTTTCTGCAGGGTTACAACCAGGTTCTGCTGGCCGATGGCTACGCCGGCTATGACGGCGTGGTCGCCGGAAACGGGATTGTGCGCGCCGGATGCTGGGCGCACCTGCGCCACAAGATCATCGAGGCGGAGAAGGCAGCGCCGGACATCGCGCGGGAAGCGACCGCATTGGTGCGCGCACTGTATGTGGTCGAGAGGGAGGGCGAAAGAAGCTTCCGTCGAAGAGCGGCTCCGGCTGCGCCAGGAGCGGTCTGCGCCGGTGCTGGCCGAGCTGCGCGAGAAGCTACTGATCTGGAAGAAGCAGTTACTGCCCAAGCATCCCATGGCAGAGGCCGTCGGCTACGCCCTCGCTCAGTGGAAAGAACTGAATGTGTTCTGTACCGATGGCGCCGTCGCGATCGATAACAACATCGGCGAGCGCGAGATGAAACGTGTCGTGCTGAACCGCAAAAACAGCCTCTTCGTCGGCAACGCACGCGGCGGCCGCACGGCGGCCATCCTGGCGAGCCTCACCTCGCCCTGCCGGCGGCATGAGATTGACCCGCAGATCTACTTCACCCAACCGCTCATCAACCTGCCGCTCGTTCCCGAACGTGATCTGGCCGCCCGGCTGCCCGACCGATGGAAACTCGGTCAGATCGCAAGGCTCGCCAACCTGAAAGCAGGCACCGAAGCGGCTTTTTAGCACCTGTGGTTCACGCAGCGGACACGCAAAACACATACGACTGCACCCTGTCCAATCTCGTGGCTCTCGTGCGACAGCAGTTGTTCGTCTACCGCAACCTGACGACGTGGCTCAATGATCTCCTCCAAGCCCCGCCCGCTTTGGCAGGGATTCATGACGCCCAGATGACGTTGTCCTTGGCGTGACCGCCAGAATTCAGACAGCATCCTGCTCCTATGCGTGGGAAAACCCCAAACGAAGCGTTTTCGATGCGGTAATTCGGACAGCAGCGGTCATACACCGCCCGCCGGTGTGCCACTTCGCCTGCTGTCTCGCACGCGGGGCGAAGAGGACTTGTCTCCTGTTGCCTCAGTCAGTGTGCGCGACACTCGTCGCTAATTTGGACGGCAGTGGGTCCTAGTCGACTTTTAGGGACCCTCAGAGCCGTGAGAATTCAGCGAAATGTCGCGAGGATTCGCGCTATACTGGCTTGTCCGCTCTCAGCAGCTTATGGCCTATCTGAACGTTTGTTCCAATCTCGCTGTTAATTCAATCTCTTGCTCAGAGAGTGGGGCGTTTTTGTCCTACGCGGCAAAGAAGTCGATATAATACAAGGTCGAGTCCTGACATTGATGGACACCACAGGAAGCGGGCTAATAACGTCTACAAGACTTGATCTGGCTGCCAGGGACTCCCCACCCACAGAAACGAAAGCGGCGGAGCAGCGCAAGTGGGATGCCTACTATGCTGGGATGGAACTCGTTGAAGAGGACGAAGACACCCGCCTGTTCAATGCTGAACTTGTGGGACGAATTTCAGATCTCCTTCCTGAAGGGGGGCGAACCCTGGAAGCTGGCTCGGGAGGAGGCTGGCAAAGTCTAGCCCTCGCCCGAACCGGTCTGTTTTCGACAAGCATTCTCGATTTCTCCGAGGAGGCACTCCGATATGCCAAGCGGGTTTTTGACCGCGCAGGCGTCGCCGCTCAGTTTATCCTGTCTGACATCGAAGCGCCTTGCCAAGCCGAGTTTGATATTGTCTTCAATGCGGGCGTGTTGGAGCATTATACCGTGGCGCAACAGGCGCAGCTACTGCGTGGCATGGCAAGAAGAAGCCGTCGGTATGTCCTCGTACTTCTTCCCAATCGCGACTGTTACTGGTACTGGATCTGGAGGCTCAAACGCGCAGCCTCCGCTGAATGGCCGTGGGGCAAAGAAGTACCTGCCAGCGGGCTGCGCAAGGTTTTCGAAGCTGCTGGTGTCAAGTATTTGGGCCTTGGATATCTGGGACTGAATTGGACCGAGTCGTTCATCAAAGAAGTCACAGGCGACTCGCCGAGTTTGCGGGACTTTCTCCTGACCATCCATAAAGCTCCTGTAGTCGATCTACGGCAAAAAGCATACATGGTGGCTGCCCTAGGTAGTGTCCGCTCAGAAGATGCCTCGCCTGGTTGGATGTTCGAATCTGAAGATCGAGTGGAATCTGACATCATTACCGCGGCGCTTGCCGATGCTCTTGCGGCCGTCATTCAGAAGAATGTAGAGATTAAGAGCCTTCGGGATAGAGTCCGCCAGAGTGAAGTGTCAGAAAACTCCATTGTCCAAAAGTTCCTTGAAGAGCGTTCGGCAGCTACTCAAGAAAGGCGCTCGCTCATCTCGGTACTGAACTCGATTTCTTTACAGGCTTCGGAGCTACAGGTGGAACGTCAACGTCTTGGCGCTCGACTTGAACTGACCGGCGATGTAGCCGATAGGCTCTCCGATCAGCGAGAGCGCTACGAGGCCCAGGTCCGTGAGCTTTGTGATGACAAACTGCGGCTGGAGAACGCGCCGAGTTCTACAGCTAGTGGCTTGGCTGCCCTGCAATCGGCAAATGAGTCGCCCTCCCTAAGCTTGGCTGAGTCTAAGAAAGATCTCACCACTGCTCGGACCGCGATCTCCGGCAACGCCCAGGAGCTTCAGGCGTTTGGCGTTTCGCTCACAATCGCAAGTAACGAGAACCGCCGGCTCCTTGAGCGAATTCAAAGCATCGAAGCTCAGCTTGAAGAAATTCGAACAGCCCATGCAGCCTCGCTCCGTCAAGTTGAGAACCTGCAGCGTGAACTCACGGTCGGCAACGAGCGTATCGCGGACCTAACTGACGAGGCCGCTAAGCTGGAGCGAAACGCGACCTTGGCCGAGAAGGCGCTCATTGAGAGGGACCGGCATATCGAGTCTACGAAGGCTCAGGTTCGTGAGCTCTCTCAAAGGTACGCTGCTCTCAAGGAAGGATTACTCAAGGCAGGAGTCGCTTTTGAGCGCGACTTGGAATCGGCATTGGCCAGCCTGAGAGGACAGCGGGCGTGGCAGGTGATGTTGGCAATTCGCAAGGCCTATACGCTGTGGACACGCCAAGGGCTCCGAGGTAAGCTGGCCAGTCTTCTTGTGCCATCGGAACTGTTGTTTAGGCGCGACAACCTCTCGAAATTTGATGTGCGGCTGCCCAGCATCTGGGACCACTGGTCCGGGCCCAGCGACAAACCTAGTGAACACGTGCCTTGTGGGGTGCCTAACCACACAACCGCCAAGACAGACATTGTCGTGCTCCCAGTTTTCGACTTCGAGTTTCGGTTCCAGCGCCCTCAACAACTCGCCTCGGGCTTTGCCAATGCCGGGCATCGGGTATTCTGGGTTAGCCCTTCGCGTTTCGTGGGCCCGTCGTCCGAACGTGAGTTTGAAACGGTCCCCTTGAGAGAGAATCTCTATGAGCTACGGCTAAGTGGGCCGCAGTTGCGGATCTACAGCGACCCGTTGGATGCCGAACGTGCTCATGACTTGGCTAATTCAATCGTCTCACTCTATCGCGCCGCGGGATTGGGCGAAACGATTGTCCTCGTTCAGTTTCCATTCTGGAGGAAGGTCGCGCTCGAACTTCGAGAGCAACTCGGCGCGCGAATCGTCTACGACTGCATGGATGACTGGCGAAGTTGGACGGCTGAACCTCGAATCTCAGACTTCAGCCTGCAACAGGAGCAATTGTTAGCCGAGGAGAGCGATGTGCTGATCGCAACGTCCTCGGAACTAGAGCGGCGCCTGCATGAAGAAAGCGGCCGGCCAGTCCTGCGGGTCCGAAACGGAGCGGATTTCGAGTTCTTTCAGAACGCGCCTGCGAGCCTGCTCTTGCAAGACCTTGTGAAACCGGTTATTGGTTACTACGGAGCGATCGCCGATTGGGTGGATGTGAAGTTGATGACCGAGTTGGCCGAATCGAGGCCGAACTATACTTTTGTGATCATCGGGGAAGTGCACGGCTGCGATGTATCGCGACTGCGAAGCTTAGCGAACGTGCAAATGCTCGGAGAGAAGCACTATCGTCTGATCCCATCATACCTTCGCGGTTTCGATGCTTGCCTGTTCCCTTTTGTGCAAAATCGACTAACTAAATCAGTGGACCCTGTGAAGGTGTACGAATACCTCAGTCAGGGCAAACCGATTATCGCCACGCCGCTGCCAGAGGTCCTCGATCACGGTGATCTTCTTTACTTTGGTGAGACCGCCGCGGAGTTTAGTAGCCAGCTTGATCGAGCTCTTGCGGAATCGAGTCCTCAGATCAGAGCCAAGCGAATTGCTTACGCTGAAGTGAACTGTTGGAGACGACGGGTTGATGCCATTGAAGAATCACTCACAAGCGCCTACCCCTTGGTCTCCATCCTGGCTGTCTCCTTCAACTCTGTGGAATTTCTCGGTCCATTTCTCGATTCCGTCCGTCGAAACACAGCTTATCCGAATTATGAATTGGTCTTGGTAGATAACTGCTCGACTGATGGCTCTCAGCGAGTGTTGGATGAGTACCGGAATACATTCCCGCAACTCCGTATCACCCTGCTAAAAGAGAATCGCGGTTTTGCCGCAGCAAACAACATTGCTGCAGGGCAAGCTCGGGGTGAGTTTTTCGTATTTCTGAACGTGGATACCGTCGTTACGTGGGGTTGGCTGGGACGCTTATTATTTCCGCTTGCGCAGAATGACAAGGTTGGTATCACAGCACCAGTAACGAATTTTTCGGGTAACGAAACACGAATTCAAACTGGATACAGAACGCTGGCTGAAATGGACCGTTTCGCTCTGGAGCGTGTTTCGACGGATTTCCACAGGACACAGGAGTTGGATGTCGTGCCCTTTCTTTGTGCTGCCGTGCCGCGCAGAGTTTGGAGCCAGGTTGGCGATCTGGACGAGAGTTTCGGTGTCGGCATGTTTGAAGACGATGATTATTGTATTCGGGTCCGAATGGCTGGGTTCAGAATCCTTGTGGTGGAGGACTGTTTCATTCATCACTTCGGCAATGGTTCGTTTAGGAAGATCGACTCCGCTCAAGTCTTGGCCCTTTTTGAGAAGAACCGCAAGTACTTCGAGTCGAAGTGGAAGAAAACCTGGATCAACCACAAGATCAGGGCCGGTGTACCGCCTCTGCGCGAAGGCGACAGGATTCCGCTCTCCGAATTCTTCGGAAGCCCGGAATTGGTGTCACAGCGCACTCCTCGTCTGATCCTGAAGCACCTGTTCCCCTCTCGCACGTCCATCGGGCAACCCATCAATCTTCAACCGAATGGGTGTTCTGCTCTCGTTGCGGAGTGTGAAAACGCTAGCCCGGGTACGGTGATTCGGTTCGATGGGCAACTGCTCCAGACGGCTTGTGGCAATTCCTTCCTGCTAAGTGCTGAGCTGCCTGACCACTTTAATCGTATTCCGCGCCGGATTCCGGTATCTCTTGTCAACGATCAGGGTGAATCGGATACCCTGTTGTTTCAAGTTGAAGATTGACTCGGTTGGAGTCGTTGATGCGACCAATAGATCTCAGGCCTGAAGGCCTTGAATATCAGAGACTGACTCACGAAGAAATCGAGCACTATAATCAGATCTTCATTGAGGATCAGAGCGAAAGAGGGCAGAGCGCCCGAGAGGAGTTGCAGCAACCGGTGCCCCAATCGTGGGTTGAGATCGAAACACGGGCCGCCGCAGTCGTTCGGGGATTGACGGGATCGGACTTGATGGGGCACGTATTGCGCCGTTTACAGCATTCACCCGGCGTCCGAATGCTCTCGCTTGGCTCGGGTCCTGGGGGCATCGAACTGTCGTTGGCCCGAGAGGCGAAGGATTCAAAAATAACCTGTGTTGATCTGAATCCCAGCCTCGTTCAACTCGGCCAGGACCGCGCCGACCAGGAAGGCCTCTGCGTAGATTTCCACATCGGCGACCTGAACACGATCGATTTGGATGCCGCGAGCTTCGATGTCGTGTTCTGCCACGCTTCACTTCACCACGTGCTTGAACTGGAGCGCCTCGCGAAACAGATCCGCCGGACCATCCGGAACGGAGGAGAACTCATAACCGTAGATGTGTCTACGAGGAACGGGTATCTAATGTGGCCAAAGACAAGGGAAGTTGTGCGAGCACTTTTCCGCACACTGCCTCCGCGTTTCCGTATAAATCACACCGCGTATGATACCTGTCGCATAGACGAGGAGGTCTGGGAAATGGACACGAGCGCAGGATCGATGGAATGTATCCGGTCAGAGGACATTATTCCTATTTTGAATTCCATGTTTGTGAGGAGGCAGTTCGTTCCCTACTTTAGTCTATCGAGAAGGTTCTTTGATACGATGTACGGCCCGAATTACGATCTTCGTGAGTCACTCGATCAAGCAGTTCTTAACTGGATCTGGGAGCTTGATTGCCACTATTTAGAAACAAATTACCTCCACCCGGAAACATTTTTTGGTATTTTTGGCTAATCTTGACAGCATCAACGAACTTCGAAAAACAGGACGTTTGACTTGTGCGAATCAGTTTGAAGAAATACTTCGTGTTTTCCAGGCCTTGCATAAAGTGCCGGTGGCACCACCGCGGTCAGTAGGGATTCCCCACCGAACACGGTTTCCAGTCGTTGGCCGTCGAAAATGATAGCCGTGTTGTTCTTGGCATTCTGCGTTGCGGCGGCCAATGCTGAGCTGCCATTGGCCTGTCGATTGAATGCGTGGCCTGCTATGGTTTCATCAGGATAGAGCTTGATGAGAGTTGGGCCAACGGATCGGACGTCAGTCTGAGTCGAGTTGCTTTCTTGCTGGGGCGGTCGCTTTTGCGTGCACCCGCAAAACATCAGATAACCGGCGAGGAGGCCCACAATTGCAACATGAATGCGCATGACCACTAGTTTAGTCCAGGAATCCCCTGAGCAAGCAGTGTTCTTGAGCGCTATCAGAACTCCATCTTGTTACCGATCACCAGAAGCGTCTTTTTCTGAGCATCAGGTCGATAGTTTGCGCAGCTTCAGCCTGGGGTACTCCAGGTACCTTTCCGGCAGATGTTGAAGTTGCAGCTCTTCGACAACCGGTAGGAAATAGACCAGCTAGCGGCAATACTGTTCACTTAACAACATTTCTATGCTATTCTGTTTTGGGCGAAGTCCCCCAGAATGTCTCGCA
>JAJXXG010000518.1 GCA_021781255.1 Acidobacteriota bacterium | reverse complement strand
CGCTATCCTGGCGAGCTGGCGTTATGACATCTCCGGGCTTTACCCCGAGATGCGCAAGGACTACGAAAGCCACCTGGCCGAATGCAGCCACTGCAGTGGCCGGCAGAAGTTTCATCGCAGCCTGGATGCAACCCTGGCGGTGCTTACTTCGCTGGCGGTGCTGTTCTTTCTTTTCGCGCTGGCGGTGCTGTATCACATCCGGCCGCTGGAGCACGTGGCCTTCAAGACGCTCGGGCTGGACATCTCTGACATGTATCACATGCTGATGTCTGCCGGCGTGGCTGGCCTGGTCTTCTCGCTGATTGCGTTCCTGCTGGTGATTACGGCAACCCCCGCGCCAACCTATATCGGCGGCATAGCGGCCGAGCGCGCCAAGCTGCTGGAGAAGCGCCTGCCGGATTCGATCAAGTCCCTGCGCCCGCGATAATTCTTATTCAACCTTCAAAACAAAAGGCCTCCCGCGCGGGAGGCCTTTTGCGTTGCCGATAACCTCAGGTCGGAGCAACCGTAAAGTGGAGTCGGCGATCGTGCAGACATCAGAGCCGTACGCCGATGCCGGAACCGTCTTAACGCGAGATGCCGAACATTTTCCGCAGAAAATAGTACTCGTTGACAGGACGGTCATCTCGCAGAGAGGGCGTAAGAGGGCTCTTTGCGATGAGTTTTCCGATGGGGATTTCATGCGACAGCACCTCCTGGAACTGGCGTTGTGGATCCGTTTGCGGTCCCCACTCGACAAAGTCCCGTGCGGCGGCAGGAGGCATGCGCCCAGCCAGGGTTGCTGCGGATGTCTCCGGAATCGGTTGCATGCTGGCGAGAAAATGAATTCCGTAGCGGTCAAAGGACTCAAAGGCGCGCACGTACGGAAACGAGTTCACCAGCGCCTTGGTAATTGCCACCGTCGTCGCTGGATCCTGATCGTTGGGATACCAGGTCTGAAAGATTCCGCCCTGCCGCAAGTGCGCTTTGACCACGCTGTAGAACTCTTCGGAATAAAGCAGACTGGAGCCTGCGGCAGCCGGTGGCGGCGGCGGATCAACAACGATGACGTCATACATCTGATTGGAGCCATCGAGAAAGCGTCGCCCATCGTCGACGACGACGTGTGCAAACGGAGAAGCCAGTACATTGGCCGCGTCCGAGTGAAAATAGCCGAACATCTTGGGCACGCTCGGAACCAGATCGACTGCGGTTGTTGGAATACCCCACGTCAGCATCGAACGAAACGTGGTCCCCATGCCAAAGCAAATGACAAGGCCATTCTGAGGCGGCCTGGAGAGGAACGCCAGCGGAAGATCGGCAATGTACTTGGTGATGGGAGTAAGGAAGGTCATTCCAACACCATTGACGAAAAGCTTTCGCTGAAATCCCGTGCCCGTTGCAATCACGGTGGCAGTGTAATCGCGTTTTACCTCGCGGGTCGGAAAGATAGTCTCGTAGTCGCGACTCGCGCGGAACAGCACGATGGCGGCGACCACTGCGAGAGCGAATTTGAGTCTCGGATCGGCGAGGAACCGGGTTTTCGTCTGTGGCGTGCGACGAAAGATGGCCGCAGCCGCAAGGATAAAGAGGAGCAAGGCAAGGCATCCGCTTGCACCCCGCTCTCCGAACTGTGGTAAGAGCCAGAAGCCTGCTATGAGTGGTCCGAGAATCGATCCCACCACGTTCACTGCGTATGCGGTGCCAGCGCGTTCCGGATCCCCTGCCGACCATGTATTGACCAGCATCGGGGTAAGAAAGCCGGTTAAGGCACAGAAGAACGCAATGGAAGAAAGCCTCACAAAGCTGAGCTCCAGATTGCCGAAAAGCGGTTGCAGTGGGTCCGCCGCGAACACGGGCAGTAGGGACGACACGGCAAGAATGGCCCAGGCAGAGGCGGTCTTGTCTGGATTGCTCTCCTGAAAGTGAGAATGATAATCCTGCGAGCCAACGACCGTAGCAAAAAGATACACCGCTAGAATCGCGGCAAAGGCGTACACAACGTTGCCGAGAAACGGGGTGAACTGGCGAATCCAAACCACTTCAAGCCCCATGCTTACAAGTCCGCTAAGGAAGAGGAACGCCAGTATCGACTTGCCCGGTAGTCCGTACAGCTTTGGCTGCAACGGCCGGGCGGGAGCGGACATCTCCGCTGCATGCTGCGAATCAACCCGATTGCTGAGCCGGAATGCCAGGATTGCCAGAACAGCATTCAGGCCGCCGGCTACGAACAGGCTCTTCTGGAATCCAAGCAACTCAATTAAGATGAGCGCCGAGGTGAGCGTGCCAAGCAACGCTCCGAGCACGTTGGCGATGTAGAGGTAGCTGAAGGAGCGCTCTGACGCGGGCCGCGCCGTCTTGCGTATCACGGCCATCAGCAGCGGAAACGTCGCTCCCATGCAGGTACACCAGGGAATGAGCGTAATCGCTATCCAGACTCCAGCCAGAACGTAGTAGCTTGAGCTTTGCCATGCGCTGAAGGTGCGCGCATGCTGCAGCAGAAGTCGCCCTAGCCTGAGCTGGTAAGGCACTGCAATTGAGGAGACGCCGATCAGCAATTCCGCCAGGGAATACAGCCGCAGAAAGGTAGAACCATTCCGGGTCGCATGCCTTCGGCAAATCTTGCCGGTGACCCACGAGCCAAAGCCCAGACCTGCCATGAACATCGAAATCACGATGGATGCAAGAGCCGTGGTTACGCCAAAGCTGGCCATCGCCAGTCGCATCCAGATGACTTCATAGAACAGGCCGCAAAAGCCAGACAGGATAAAGAAGACGAAGTACCACCGCATACCGGGCAGCGATTCGCGAAGTCTGTCGGGCGCGGAGGTCTCAGGATTCAGCAGCATCGTCATTGTGCTCTCTCGGGCAAAGCGCATCCCCCGGGTACAAATCGCAAGCGGTCCAGGCGACAGGAAAAGACACGCATTGCAGCAGGGTGCGGTCGCAGTTGAAGGATGGCGGGTCTTGCTCGGCAAAATACGACGATTAGTATTGCACGCCGATGTGCATGGGCAGCAGAAATTCTATTCGCAGGATGGAAGGATGTGTTTAACGCAGGTGCGCGCCGGTGGGAAGCCAATGCGAGCTTGTATGTTCGTTGACTTGTACTGGCCAGATCCGTGGTAAAGACACCCACGCGATGCGGCTTGCGCGTCGTATGGGTGTCTTCCGTGAGTGCGAGACTACTTCGTGACCGGCACGCGCAGGTCGCCGCCGGTCATCTCCTTGGGCAGGCCCAGTTGCAGCAGGTTCAGCAGCGTGGGAGAGATGTCGCGCAGGGAGCCATCGGGTCGCAGGCGGAAGCGATCCGCGTCTTCGCTCACGTAGATCAGCGGCACCGGGTTGGTGGTGTGCGCGGTGTGCGGGCCGCCGGAAACCGGGTCCACCATCATCTCGGCGTTGCCGTGGTCGGCGGTGATGAGCCAGTTCCCATTCCGTTCCTTGATGGCCTTGTAGATGCGGCCAAGCTGAGCATCCACGGCCTCAATCGCCTTGATGGTCGGCTCCAGCTTGCCGGAGTGGCCCACCATGTCGGCATTCGCAAAGTTGGCCACCACCAGGTCAAAGGCCGTGTCGTTGACCGCGTTCACAATGGCGTCACCAATGGCTTCCGCCTTCATCTCCGGAGCCAGGTCGTAGGTGGCCACCTTCAGCGATGGCACCAGCACGCGATCTTCGCCCGGGAAGGGCGTCTCAATGCCGCCGTTAAAGAAGTAGGTGACGTGCGCAAACTTTTCCGTCTCTGCCACGCGCAGGTTGCGCAGGTGGTTCTGCGAAAGAATGTTGGCGAGGATGTTGTCCATCGACTCCGGCAGGATGACGAGCGGCAGCTCATAGAGCTTGTCGTACTGCGTCATGCACACATAGTGCAGGCCCTTGGGAATCTCGTTGCGCGGAATGGTCTGGTCCAGCGCCTCCCAGCCTTCCAGGTCGCGGCCGCCGTTCTTGTTCAGGCCGCTCTCACGTGCAAGCACCCGCGTAATCTGGCGTGCGCGGTCGGCGCGGAAGTTGAAGTTGATGCAGACATCCTCATCGCGAATTACGCCCACCGGCCGGTCCGCGCCATCCACGAGCACGAAAGGAATCAGGAACTCGTCCGTGGTGCCGCCGTTGTAGCTCTCCTTGATGCGCTCCACGGCGTTGGTGTACGAGCCGCCTTCGGCCTTGCCGTGCACCATGGCGTCAAAGGCCTTGCGCTCGCGCTCCCAGCGCTTGTCGCGGTCCATGGCGTAGTAGCGGCCGCTCACGCTGGCCACCTTGCCCACGCCATACTCGCGCATCTTCTGTTCCAGCGCCGCAATGTAACCCGCGCCGGAGGTGGGCAGGGTGTCGCGGCCGTCCATGAACGCATGCACGAAGACCCGCTCCACGCCGTGCTCGCGCGCCGTGCGCAGCAGCGCATACAGGTGCTCCTGGTGCGAGTGCACGCCGCCGTCTGACACCAGACCGAAGAGATGCAGCTGGCGTCCGCCCTCGCGCGCGCGCTCCATCGCCTTCACGATGGTGGGATTCTTCTGGAACTCGCCCGCTGCAATCTGCGCGTCAATGCGCGTAATGTCCATCTGCACAATGCGGCCCGCGCCAATGTTCAGGTGGCCCACTTCGCTGTTGCCCATCTGGCCGTCCGGCAGGCCGACGAAATGCTCAGAGGCGCGAATCAGCGTATTCGGAAACTCGCGCAGCAGCTTGTCATACGACGGCTTGCGCGCCAGGGCAATGGCATTGTTTTGGGTTTCGGCGCGATAACCCCATCCGTCGAGGATGGTGAGAACGAGAGGTTTCTTGGGCACGGGTGATTTCCTTGTGTTAGGTCGATGTGTCGCGGGGAGGAGTGGATCTCGGGAACGGATGCGGGTGGCGCCTGGCAGCGGTCCGGGTCTTGCATCCAACCCGGACCACTGCCCATGAGGCGCGTTTAGTCGTTGTAGTTCAGGCCTTCCAGACCCAGGAAGGTCGCACCGGCGCCCAGCTCCTCTTCAATGCGGAGCAGCTGGTTGTACTTGGCGATGCGGTCCGTACGGCTGGCGGAGCCGGTCTTGATCTGGCCCACGCCGGTGGCCACGGCCAGGTCGGCAATGAACGTGTCTTCGCTCTCGCCCGAGCGGTGCGAGATGATGGACGTGTAACCGTAGCGGCGGCCCAGTTCGATGGCTTCGAGCGTCTCCGTCACCGTGCCGATCTGGTTCACCTTGATGAGGATCGAGTTGGCCACGCCCTCTTCAATGCCGCGCTGCAGGCGCTTCACGTTGGTCACAAACAGGTCGTCGCCCACAAGCTGAATGCGGCTACCCATCTTGTCCGTCATATAGCGCCAGCCGTTCCAGTCGTCCTCGGCCAGTCCGTCCTCAATGGAGACGATGGGGTACTGGCGGCTCCAGCCATCCCAGAAGTTCACCATCTCCTCGCTGGTCAGCTCGCGCTTGTCGCTCTTCTTGAAAATGTACTTGCCCTTGTCCTTGTCGTAGAACTCGCTGGAGGCTGGGTCGAGCGCAATGGCGATCTGCTCGCCGGGCTTGTAGCCGGCCAGGGTAATGGCTTCGAGGATGACTTCAATGGCCTCGGTGTTCGACTTCAGCGAAGGAGCAAAGCCACCTTCATCGCCCACGGCCGTGTTGTAGCCCTTCTTCTTCAGCACGCCCTTCAGCGTGTGGAAGACCTCGGCGCCCCAGCGCAGCGCGTCTGAGAAGCGCTCCGCGCCGACCGGCATCACCATGAACTCCTGGAAGTCAACGTTGTTGTCCGCGTGCGCGCCGCCGTTCAGGATGTTCATCATGGGCGTGGGCAGCACATTGGCGTTGATGCCGCCAAGATAGCGGTAGAGCGGAATCTCCAGCGTCTGCGCAACGGCGCGGCTGGCGGCCATGGAGACGGCGAGAATCGCATTCGCGCCCAGCTTGCCCTTGTTCGGCGTGCCGTCCAGGGCAATCATCGTCTGGTCAATCAGGCGCTGGTTGGAGGCGTCCATGCCCTCCAGCTCGGGGGCAATCACGCTCTCGACATTGGCTACGGCCTGCAGAACGCCCTTGCCGAGGTAGTGGCTCTTGTCGCCGTCGCGGAGCTCCACGGCTTCGTGCTCGCCGGTGGAAGCGCCCGAGGGCACAATGGCGCGGCCCTGTGCGCCGCTCTCAAGAATTACATCTGCTTCCACGGTGGGATTGCCACGCGAATCCAGTACCTCGCGCGCGCGAATGGCAACAATCTCAGTCATATCAGTCCTCACAATGCGGTGCTGCAGCCGGTCTTTCAGTTTGGGACGGCGATCCACGGCAAGGGTCTCTCCGGCGGCGGTCTGTATCGTTTCCAAAAACCCGTGCACGTTCGCGAATCTCCTCTCCGTCCAGCTCCAAAAATGTAGATGTACCGTAGGGATTCTAACAAAAGAGGCGTTCCGGGTCTTTGTGGCAACGGTCACATGCGCCGGATTGCCGCCGCGGCCAGGCAGGGTATCACTTTTGATTCGTGCCACGTATGGCACATGGCAGCGCCGTGCACGTGCCGGTGGCCTCCCGCCCGGCTAGCATTACATTGGGCGAAGAGCGCGTATCCAGTTTCGCACTCCCTTCGCTTGGAACTTTTCTCCGCAGGTGGGGTCTAAACACGCAGGGGATTCTCGTTTGTGAGAAGGAGATTTGCATGAATCGGCAATGGTTGACCTTTGCATTTCTGGCAGCGTCCACGGCCACGCTCATGGCGCAGCAGGCCAGCCAGTCCGGCCCATACCAGGGAGTGTCGCGGCCCCCTGCCAATGACACGATCGAAACCTCGGTGGATACGCCGCCCAAGCCTCCGGCGGGGCATCCCATGGCCACGCAGGCAGCGCCCGCTCCGCAGAAGGCAGCGCCTGTGCGGCAGTCCGCGCCCGTGGTTCAGGCTGAGGCGCCATCCGGCTACCGCGACGGCACGGACGGCGGCATTGTTGAGGTGGCGCAGCCCGCGCCAGCCTCCACGCCGGACGCAGCCCAGCCCGTGCTGGAGCATCGCGCCGCAGCGCCTGACCCGGACAGCGATATCGTGCATCCCGCGCCGCTTCCTCCCGGGGAACTCGCCGAGGGCACAAACATCCGCGTGCGTCTGCTGAACGATCTCTCCAGCACGCTCTCCGAGCAGGGCGAGGTCTTCCACAGCCGCGTGGCTTCGGATGTGCTCGCGGGCAACGATGTCGTGATTCCCGCTGGCTCTGAGATTGACGGCAAGGTGGTGGATGTCTCTTCGGGCCACTTCGCCGGGCATGGCTCTCTCATGCTGCGGCCGGAGACGGTGATCCTGCCCAACGGCCGCAGCTTCCGGCTGCACGCCAGCGTGACGGACACGCCGATGTCCAACACGCACGTCGAGTCCGAGGGCGTCATCGCTCCCGACGCGCGCATCAAGCGCGGCAGCATCGAGTATGGCGGCGCGATGGGCGCGGGTGCGGTTGCCGGCGCGTATCTGGGCGGTCCTGCCGGAGCACTGGCGGGCGGCCTGATAGGCGCGGGCCTGGTCACCACGCACCTGCTGGTGAGCCATGCACAGGCGCATCTGGCCACCGGCGATGTGCTCATCCTGACCCTGACGCAGAACATGCGCCTCGATGACCCCGCCGCTGCCGGCAACAACCCCGGCGGCAAGTAACTCCTGTTACACTCCCTCTGGCGTTTTTTGAATGGGGAGTGATGCATGGCTGATATTTCCGTAGTTGGCGTAGTGGGTGCCGGAACCATGGGTTCCGGCATCGCCCATGTGTTTGCGCGCAGTGGGCTGCGCGTGCTGCTGTGCGATGTGGAGCAGCGCTTTCTGGACCGCGCACTGGCGCAGATCCGCACCAACCTGGGCCGTGAGGCCGCCAAAGGCAAGCTGCCCGAGGCGGAGATTGAACTGGCGCTGGCGCGCATTACCCCCACCGTGGACCGCGAGGCGCTGGCTGAGGCGGAGTTCGCGGTGGAGGCCGCTCCTGAGCGGTTTGAGTTGAAGACCGAGATCTTTCGCTCGCTGGACCGTATTCTTCCGCGCGACGCCATCCTTGCCTCCAACACATCCTCCATCTCCATCACCAGGCTGGCCGCGCAGACGCAGCGGCCCGCGCAGGTCATCGGCATGCACTTCTTCAATCCCGTGCCGGTGATGGCGCTGGTGGAGGTGGTGCGCGGGCTGGCCACCAGCGACGCCACCTTTGCCGCCACGCATGCGCTGGCCGCGCCCCTGGGCAAGACGCCCGTGGAGGTGCATGACGCTCCGGGCTTCGTCTCAAACCGCGTGCTGATGCCGCTCATCAATGAGGCGGCCTTTGCCGTGATGGAGGGAGTGGCCGCGCCGGAGGCTGTCGATCAGGTCTTCAAGCTGGGCATGGCGCATCCCATGGGCCCGCTCACGCTGGCGGACTTCATCGGGCTGGATGTGTGCATGGATATCCTGCGCGTGCTGCAGGAGGGCTACGGCGATCCCAAGTATCGCCCCTGCCCGCTGCTGGTGCGCATGGTGGATGCCGGCTGGCTGGGCCGCAAGTCCGGCCGCGGCTTCTACACCTATCCGCAGTAGCGGCGGAGCGCGCTCTTTCGATTCGCCGCCGCCCCGGGGAACCGGGGCCGGCGCATCTGCGTACTGGTTTGCAAGCGCGGTGGAGCGCGAAACGGCCATGCAAACCTTCACAGACACGCTCGGTCAGGTATTTCGCGCCATCGCCGCAAACAAGCTGCGCAGTTTTCTTACCATGTTCGGGATTGCCTGGGGGGTAGGCTCGCT
>JAJXXG010000307.1 GCA_021781255.1 Acidobacteriota bacterium | reverse complement strand
GCCAGGTCTGCGATGCGCGCAAGCCCAAATGCGACCGCTGCAACCTGGAGCAACTCTGCCGCTCAAAGGACAAGACGTGGGAGTCGTAAGAACCGGCGCGTTCGCAAGTCAGCGAGATGTGCAGGGATGTTCCTACCTGAATCGTGCCTTTTCAGCGCAAGGTCCGACTGACGGCAGCGATCAATCCTGAAATGTCGTAGGGACTCGCCTCCGCCGCTGGCTCCCATCCCGCCTCGCGCAGCGTCCGGCTCGTAATCGGCCCGATCGACACAGCGGCGACGCCGGCGAACGGAAATGTCATCCCCGCCGTACGCGCCGCCTCTGCCAGATGCGTCACGCTTGAGGAACTGGTGAAGGTAGCCGCGTCGATTCCGTTTGCCAGAGCCTCGCGCAAGAGGCGAGGCGCTGCCTCAGGCATCGCGTTCCGGTATGCGTCCACCACATCCACCGTCGCGCCCGCTGCCCGCAGCGCATCGGGAATCACGTCGCGGGCAACTTCTGCGCGAGCCAGCAGGATTCTCTTCCCGCCCGCCTGACCAGCTAAACACTCAATCAAAGCCTCGGCCACGTAAGTCCCCGGAACCAGCGCAACTGGCAGCCCAGCCTTTCGCGCGGCGGCTGCGGTTGCTTCGCCAACCGCGGCCACTTTCAGCAGGGCCGGTGGCGTCATCGACAATCCAATCGCTTCCGCTCGCTCCACGAGCGCGCGCACTGTATTCGCGCTGGTCACGATGAACCAATCGTAAGAATCGAGCGAGCGCAGTGCACGATCAAGCGGATCGAAACTCGCCGGCGGCTGAATCTCCAATACCGGAACCTCGACTGGTTCGGCGCCCAGCGCGCGCAGACCTTCGCTGAGCTTGCCGGCCTGATGCGCTGCGCGTGTAACGAGGACGCGCTTCCCCTCAAGCACGCGACAGCCGGAGAGCGGCTGCGCTGTCATCAGGCGGCTCCGCCTGCAGCCTTGCCGTCGGCCTCAAGCAGCGGGCCAGCTCCGGCTTCGATAAGCATGGTGGCCGCCAGACGCCCTAATTCAGCGGGATCGGTGCTATCGCGCTCTGCGCGGTGATGCACACGCACGCAGGCTCCGGTCTCTGGCGAGGCTACTACCGCAAATATCTCGCACCACCCACTTGCTGCGGGTGTCACGTCGTACGACGGTCGGCAATGAATGCCGATAGGTACTTGGCATCCGCCTCCCAAAGCAGCCAGCGCGGCGCGCTCGGCGGTTACTGCAAAACGCGTGTCGGCGTGGTCAAGGAAGGCGACGGCCGCGATGGTCGCGGCATCGCCTTTGCGCGTCTCAATACCGAGCGAACCCTGGCCGGCCGCAGGGCAAAAATCCTTGGGGTCAAGCCGCTCGCGAACCCAATCGGTTTTGCCAAGGCGGTCGAGTCCAGCCGCGGCCAGCAGAATCGCCTCCACCTGGCCCTCGGCCAGCTTGCGCAGGCGCGTGTCTACATTGCCGCGAAACTCTACCGCTTCAATGTCGGGCCGGAGCGCCTTCAACTGCGCGCGGCGCCGCTGGCTGCTCGTGCCTACGCGCGCACCCTGCGGCAGCGCGGCAACATTCGCATGTTTCACTGAAACAAACACGTCGCGCGGATCAACGCGCACGGGCGTTGCAACCAGCGCAAAGGGCTCGGGTAGTTCCGTGGGCAAATCTTTGAGTGAATGCACGGCGAGATCAATTTGACCTGCGGCCAGCGCCTCCTCAATCTCCTTGGTGAACATGCCCTTCGAGCCGACCTGGGCAAAGGTGACCTCTTGCAGCCGGTCGCCCGTGGTCTTGATGATCTCAATCTCGACCTCATGGCACTGCCCGCGCAGCAGCGCGGCAATGTGATTTGCCTGCCAGAGCGCAAGTTGCGAGCCGCGGCTGCCGATGCGCAGGTTCATCGCCGCGCCTCCACATCGCCATCGAAAACCCTCACGTTCACTGCGCCCTTGCCTTCGCCGGATACATCGCTCGGGCTGCCCGTTTCCGCATTCTTCGGTTCATTCTCACGCCGCATCTCGGCTGGCTCAACAGGTGATACCGACCATACATCACAGATCGCATCAAGGCGCGAGGAATCGCCTTCGCGTGCTGCATGCTTCAGCGCCTGCATCGGCGGATGCAGGAATTTGTTCACGAGGCCTCGCGTCAGCGCTTCCACGGCAGCCACTTGCTCGGCGGTGAGCGAGCCCAGTCGTCTCTGCATGCGCTCGATCTCGGCCACGCGAATCTCCTCAGCCTTGCGCTGCAGCGCCACAATCGCCGGCGCCGCATTCACCGCGCGCCGGCGCAGGTGGAACCGCTCCACCTCTGCGGCAATCAGCGTCTCCGCGTCAACGGCCTCGCGGCTGCGCTCTTCCATGTGCGCCGCGGCTACCTGCTGCAAGTCGTCGATGTCGTAGACAAAGATGCCGTCCAGCTTGTTCATCTCCGGGTCCACATCGCGCGGGACGGCAATATCGATGAAAAACATGGGGCGGTTGCGGCGCTTGTGCAGAAATGCATGCCCGTGCTCGGGCCGAAAGATGGGATGCGGCGCGCCCGTCGAGCTGATGACGATGTCGGCGCGGATGGCAGCCTCATAAAGCTGCTCAAAATCGATTACTTCGGGCTTTACGCGGCCCTCGAGATCCTCGGCCAGGCGGCGGGCGCGCTCTGCCGTGCGGTTGCTCACCAGGATTGCGCCGGCGCCCTGCTGCACCAGGTGCCGCGCGGCCAGTTCGCTCATCTTGCCCGCGCCCACCAGGAACACCGTGCGGCCATCGAGCGACCCGAAGATCTTGCGCGCCAGGTCGACAGCCACCGAGGCGATGGACACGGAATTCGATCCGATTCCTGTTTCGCTGCGAGCCTTTTTGGCGGCGGCAAAGGCGCTCTGCAGAAGATGTTCCAGTTGGCTTGCTACCGTCCCCGCTGACCGCGCTACTGCGAAGGCCTCTTTCACCTGGCCTAGAATCTGCGGCTCGCCAACCACCATGGAATCAAGGCTGGCGGCCATGCGGAACAGGTGACTTACCGCTTCCTTGTCGCGGTACTCGTAGAGGTGCGGGCCGAGCACTGATGCCTCAATGCCGAAATAGGTCGACAAAAATCCCGCAACCTGAACCTCGGGGCCTTCAACAGCGGCCAGCAACTCGACGCGGTTGCAGGTGGAGACGATCATGCACTCGGCCACGCCCGGCGTCGCGGCTAATGCCCGAGTGGCTTCGGCCAACTCGTCGCGGCCAATGGCGACGCGCTCGCGCACCGCGATGGGCGCTGTTTTATGGTTCACGCCAATGAGGGTAAGCGCCATCACGGACCGAACCTGTGCACGTGGCTGACTAGGTTGGCGGCAAAGACGGCCATCATGACCACCAGCGCCGCACCGGAAACATACGCTGCCTTGCGCCCGCGCAATCCCGCGCTGCGCCGTACCAGCAGAAGCACAACATAAACCGCCCACATGGCGAACGAGGCAAGCACTTTGGGATCGCGGAAATAGGCCGCGCCAAGAGATGTTTCCTGCGCCAGAACGGAGCCGATCACCAGCCCCACCGTCATGCAGGGAAAACCGAACTCAAGCGTCGCCAGAGCAATGCGTTCCAGCGTGTCCAGCGGCGGCAACCACTCGAGGGGCGCCCACTGCAGCGCCTTCCCCGCCTTGTGCTTTGTTTTGATGCGCCGCTCCTGCACCAGATACAGCACCGACGCCAGCAGGCTGAAGCAGAGCGCCACATAGGCAAGCACAAGCGCGATGATGTGCGCCACGAGCCAGCTTGTCCGCACCCCTTGCGATGGAAAGTGGTATGTATCTGGCCCCAGAGCGGGAATGAAGACAAGGAAGAAGGTGGCTGGTAAGGCAAAGATTCCAAGGGAGATGGCCTCGTAAAGCCACCACACCAGAAAGAATAGCCCGGCCACGGCAAAGCCCAGAAGCGACTCCATCTCGCGCATGCCTACCGGCATCCAGCGGTGCGCCACCACCAGCATCTCCACCACTGAAACGAAATGAAAGAAGAACGCCATCCCCCCCAGGTGTACGCAGGTCTTGCGCCACGGCAGCGAGTTATGCAGCACCGCCGGGAAAACGGCGACGCACCCCGCCGCGTAAAGAATGGCCGCAACTCGTAGCCAGAGAAGGTACATGACAGCTTTAACCTTAATGGTGTAACCAATCAGTATACTGTGATGCTAATCACCAATCGAAACCCTGAGATTGACGGGGCTGCGACGCGATACTCTTAGAACCAGCGTAATGAAGGAAGATCGACAGCCCGTGGTTCCACCTCTGCTTCCCCTGGAGAACAATCCCACGCTGGACGGATTCGCCCTCAATTCCCTGCCAGGAAACAAAAGCGCCGCCGATCTCACCCCTTTCATGCGCCAGTGGACGGCAGCGAAGCGGGAGAACCCGGATGCGCTGCTGTTCTTCAGGATGGGCGATTTTTACGAGCTCTTTTATGGCGATGCGGCAGTGGCCAGCCGCGAGCTGCAATTGACGCTGACGGCGCGCGACAAAGAGCGCAATGTGCCCATGTGCGGCGTGCCGTACCACGCCGTGGAGCAATACCTTACGCGGCTGCTGCGCAAGGGGTACCGAATCGCCATCTGCGACCAGATGGAGGACCCCAAACTGACGAAGAAACTCGTCCGCCGCGAGGTGACGCGGGTTCTTACGCCGGGTACGGCCTTGGATGCGGGGATTGGGCAGGAGCAAAACAATTTTTTGGCCGCGTTGTATGAGCGCGGCCCGGTTTGCGCAATTGCCCTGCTCGATGTGTCTACCGGCGAGTTTCGCACCGCGGAGTTTCGCGGCGAAACAGCGCGCCGGCAGGCTGTGGAAGAGGTACTGATGGCCGCGCCCAGCGAGGTGCTGCTGGCCGCAAGCGCTGAGCTGCCGCCGCAGTTGGAGCGGATTCCGGCGCGGACCCGTGTGGAAGACTGGATCTGGACGGCGGACTTTGCCGTGCCGCTGCTTGAGCGGCAATTGAATGTGCGCACGCTCGAGGGCTTTGGGCTCGACGGGCACGAGTCCGCGGCAATTGCGGCCGGCGCGGTGCTGCATTATGTGCGCACCACCCAGAAGAACGAGGCGCTGCACATCGACTCGCTGAAATTCGAGGAGCACTCGACGGCGCTGGAGCTGGATCAGGTTACGGTGCGCAATCTGGAGTTGGTCGAGCCGCTCTTTCAGGGGCAGGACGACCGCGTAACGCTCTTCCGCACTCTCGATGCGTGCCAGACGCCGATGGGCAAGCGCATGCTGCGGGCTGCGATCTTGCGGCCGCTCAACAACGTGCCCGAAATCGATGCGCGATACGAGGCTGTGTCTGAGGCGCATGGCGATTTGCTCAAGCGCGAAGAAGTGCGCAGGGCCTTCAACGGAATTCTGGACCTGGAGCGGCTGCTGGCGCGCATTTCGCTCGATTCCGCTGGGCCGCGCGATGTGCGCGCGCTTGCCGGCAGTTTGGCGCGCCTGCCGGGGTTGAAGACAGCTCTCGATGCGATGACGGCGCCGCAATGGCGCGTGCTGGCCGCGCGCCTCGACACGCTCGACGATATAACGGCGCGGATTGCGAAGACTCTAGTGGCTGAGCCCCCGCTAACGCTCGTGGATGGCGGCGCGATCGCGGCGGGCGTGGACGCGGAACTGGACGAGTTGCGGTCTGTGTCGAGCTCGGGCCGGCAGGCGATTGCGGCCATCGAGGATCGCGAGCGGCAGCGGACGGGAATCGGCTCGCTGAAGGTGCGCTACAACTCGGTGTTTGGCTACTACATCGAGATTACAAAGGCCAACCTGGCGCTGGCGCCCGCCGACTACGAGCGCAAGCAAACGCTGGTGAATGCGGAGCGATTTACAACGCCGGAGCTGAAAGAATACGAGCGCAAGATTCTCACCGCGCATGACCGCTGCATCGAGATTGAGAAGCGAATTTTTGCAGAGCTTAGGAAATTTGTTCTCGACAGCGCAAGCCGCATCAGGCGCAGTTCCGCCGCGGTGGCTGAAGCCGACCTGCTGGCGTGCTTTGCGCACCTCGCTGCGGCGCGGCGCTACGTCCGTCCGCGGCTGGCCGAGGAACCGGTCCTGGAGGCGGTGGGCGCGCGCCATCCGGTGATTGAGCAGTGGATGGAGCAGACGCGCGAAGGACGGTTCATCGCCAACGATCTTTATCTGTGCGCCTCCCACGAATCTTCTCCAAAGGCTGAAAGTGCGGAAGCACCAGGCCTGCTCCTCGTAACCGGGCCGAACATGGGCGGTAAAAGTACATATCTGCGGCAGGCGGCAATGCTGGTGGTGATGGCGCAGATGGGCAGTTTTGTGCCCGCAGAGAGCCTGCGGCTTGGGTTGGTCGATCGCATTTATACGCGCATCGGCGCCAGTGACAATGTGGCGCGGGGCCGGTCGACCTTCATGGTGGAGATGATCGAGACGGCCACCATCCTGAATTCGGCGACCGCGCGGTCGTTGATCTTGCTCGACGAGATGGGGCGCGGAACGGCGACCTTTGATGGGCTCAGTCTGGCTTGGGCAACCGTCGAATTTCTGCACGCCGAGGTGCGCGCGCGTACATTGTTTGCCACGCACTACCACGAGCTGACAATGCTGGCGGAAAAGCTGCCCCGCGTTCGTAACCTGCGCGTCGGCGTGAAGGAGACGGCGGGCGGAATCGTGTTTTTGTACAGCATTGAACCGGGCGCGGCAAGCAAAAGTTACGGTATTGAAGTGGCGCGGCTTGCGGGTCTGCCGCCTGTGGTGATTGAACGGGCCAAGCACGTGCTGCGCCGGCATGAAAAGCAGGAGCAGCAGAGCGTGCAGGTGGAGACAGCGGCAGAGCCAATGCAGATGACGATCTTTACGCCGCTCTCGCAGAAGATAGTGGACCGGATTGCGGCGACGGACGTGAATTCGCTGACGCCTCTGCAGGCGCTGAACCTGCTGGAAGAACTGCAACAAGAGCTGAAGGAGCGGGAATGACGGTGAGTTTGCGCCAGGCGGTTGGAAGCCTGCTGGTTGTGGGACTGGCGGACAAAGAACTGTCTGCCATGGAACGCGCATGGCTGAAGCTGATGCGTCCGGCGGGAATCATTCTCTACAAACGTAATATCGACGATGCGAAACAGGCGCGGTCGATGGTGCGTGAGGCGACCGGCTTTTGCCTGCCGCACCCGGCAAGCTTTGTTGACGTGGAGGGCGGGACGGTGAACCGGCTTCGCCAGGCGCTGGCGCCGATTCCTTCGGCACAGGCTGTGGCGACCGCGATGTCGCGAACAGGCAGGGCCGCGCTGGCGCGGGAACATGGCGAGCTGATTGCGCGGGCAGTAAAGGCCTTCGGGTTCAATACGTCGCTGGCGCCGATGGTGGATTTGGCGCTTCCCGATTCTGCCGAAGTGCTCGGCACGCGCTGCCCTGCTGCTGCGGCGGCGGGAGTTGTCGCCTACGCGCGCGGTTTTCTTGCCGGGCTGGCGGCACAGGGCGTGGTGGGCTGCGGCAAGCATTTTCCGGGGCTGGGCGGATCAACGCGCGACTCGCATCTGGAAACGCCTGCGATCCTGCGCGCATGGCCGCGGTTGTGGCAGGAGGATCTTGAGCCCTACCGCGCGCTGCGCTCGGAAATGCCCATCGTGATGGTGAACCACGCGGCGTATCCAGAAACGGCAGACAAGAAGCGGCCCGCGAGCGTTTCGAACTTCTGGATTCAGACGGTGCTGCGGAAGCGCATCGGCTATCGGGGAATCATTCTCTCCGACGATCTCGAGATGGGCGGCGTGGTAAAGTTCATGCCCATCGAAGAGGCCGGGATTGAGGCCGTGCGCGTGGGCTCTGACCTGGTGGAGATTTGTCATCATCCGGAGCCGATTCTGCGCGTGTATGAGGCGCTGATCTCGGAGGGCGAACGTTCGGCGGCGTTCCGGAAGATATTGCTGGAGCGGGCGCGCGTATCCGGGCGGAAACGCATGAAGGTGTTTCCTGCGCGCATGCCGGCGGCGTTGAGCACGGCGCAGTTTGAGGCGCTGCGGACCAGGATTCTGCGGTTCGGCGAAATGATCGGGAAGATCGCTCCTTGCGATGTGCAATCGACACCGAAGGCGCCAACCATCGTGGAGACGGCGTGAGAATACAAAATGGCATCCAGGCATGAGCGCGAAGACAATGACAGTGGCGGGAGTGATGAGCGGCACCTCGGCCGACGGGATTGACGTGGCCGTGGTGCGCATCGCTCCCGGTAAATCTCGGCCGAAGATTACGCTGCTGGCGCATGAGGGGTTCCGGTTTTCCACGCCGCTGCGGCGCGCAGTGCTGGCTGCGATGAATGCGCAATCGACTTCGACGGCCGCGCTGGCGCGGCTGAACTGGCGGCTGGGGCTCGCGTACGCCGAGGCTGTTGAAGAAACTGCGCGGCGGCACAAGCTGAAGCTCGATCTCGTCGGCTGCCACGGACAAACGCTCTATCACCAGCCGCGCGCGGCGGCGTACGCAGGCCGAAAGTTTGCCTGCACCTGGCAGGCGGGCGAGGCGCAGGCGATCGCTGCCGCGCTCCGCGTTCCCGTCGTCTCGAACTTCAGGCCGGCCGATATGCTCGCCGGGGGCGAGGGCGCGCCGCTCGTTCCTCTGCTCGATTATGTTTTGTTTGCCGATGCCCGGCGCGGGCGTGTTTTGCAGAATATAGGAGGCATTGCGAATTTGACCGCAATTCCGGCTGCGGCTGCGCCGGATGCCGT
>JAJXXG010000630.1:903-8703 GCA_021781255.1 Acidobacteriota bacterium | reverse complement strand
ACCGAGATCGAGAGAGCTTTGATCGTCCGCTCCCTTCAGTTTGCAAACGGCGTGCAGGCTGAAGCGGCGCGCTATCTCGGAGTTTCAAGAAGCGACCTCGGATACAAGATTGGAAAATACAGCCTGCACGCGCCCTCCGATGATCTCCAGCTCTCATAAGAGCGCGACAGTCCCACGTTGCGCGGAGTCATTCCCGGATCGATTGCAGCTCGCCGACCGATGGCAGATCGCCCGCAGCCGATGAGGCCTGCGATGCCGCGCCGGACATCGCAAGCCTCCTCCGGTTGCAATGCGTGGCATTGCCGCGGGCCAGGCTGACAGCCCGCAGCAAATGCGTTGCCGGAGTCGGACCAGGTCCAGGGCTTCGCTCAGGCGATGCGCACCGGCCCGGCCGCGCCCGGGCGTCACAGCAGATCGAGAGTTTTGCCCGCTTCCCTCAGTTCTTTCTGATACGACTTCATGTCGCTCTCCACCTCCCGGGCCTGCTTCTCCACATCCGACGTGTGCAGGGTCGTGTCGTTCAGCTCGCGCCCCATGTCCTGCAGGCGTTTCGGGACCCGCTCGTGAATCCTGCTCATGTTTTGATTGCGCGCTTCGATTGCGCTCTGCTGCTCTTCATTGAGCCCTGCGTTCAACTGCTGGCGGTTCTGCTCCAGGGTCTTAAGCTGATCCTGCAGTTGCTGATGCTGCCGCAGTGCCTCGCTGGGATCGAAGTTCGGATTGCTCGCATACTGCTTCAGAGACTTCGCCTGCTTGCGCGTTTGGCCCATCGTCTGATCGCAGGTGCGCAACTGATCGCGCTGTTGTGTCGTTGCCTGGGCGCGCAACTGGGCGGGATCGCGTATCGGATCACGAGTTTGATCGCGGTCGCGGGTCTGATCCAATGTGCCGTAACCTCCACCTCCGGCTTGCCCTGAGCCTGCCGTCGACGGTGGTCCTTGCTGCTGGCCGCCACCGCCACCCCCGCCGCCACGGCCTCCGCGTTGCGCCGTCAGTGTCGTGGATGCAAGCAGTAGAGCGATTGCCAGAGCTGTCCAGGAATTTGTCTTCATTTTCATCAAAGTATCCTCCCGGAGAAGCCTGAATCAGTTGGCGCTATGGAGTGAGGCTTCTCCACGTACTAGGCGCTTGCACGCGGCCGACCAAACGGGCCGGGTGCGGCAGCTCACAAATCGAGCCTTCGCCAGGCTTGCCGTTCGTTCCGGGCCAGCGCGCCTTTGTGCCCACTCAGTGCTCTCAGCGGTTTGGAATCTCCCTTGTCCGGGAGCGGTAGTCAGGGAGCAATCGCTTCACCCTCGTCTGTGTCCCGAAAATCGTCGTCGCCGCAAAATCTTTTGACGCGTGGTCGCGGCTGGCGTTCTCCGTCACTGTTTTTCTCGATCTTTTCAGGGTCGCCGATCAATCGACTGTGGCCCCGTACGTGCATAAGTGGAATTGGCCGCGAGGCGGGTTCTCTTGAACGGCAATTCCAGTTGCGCGGCATACCGGCGCTCCTTGCTATCCGCCTCATCGGTTCTGGCACGGTCCTATCTCGCAGTGCAGGGAGGATTCAGGCGGTGAACCCGAGACATGATGTATTGCCGAATCGAAACCGAAATGCCGGCCTGTATCTGTCAACCCGGGCTCCAGGCCAATCCGGCACTCCGGCAACGATTGTTGCTGTTACTGACTTTGCCGATGAGGAGCGTCTGCTGTTCCACGTCATTCAACAGGCAAAGCGGCGCGATGCAAAGGTGCTTCTTGTCCACGTGCTCGATTCGAGAAAATCATCCCCGGGTGCAGGTGGATGCGCCCAGGCCGCCCCGTCTCCCAGCTGCACTGAGTTCGCGCGCACGTCTCTCCATCGCATGGCGCGTCAGTTGAGTTGGGTAGGGATCGCGTGTGAGCCGTTTCTTCTCCGAGGGGCGCCGGCACGTGAAATCCTCCTCCTTGCCAGGGCGTCATGCGCGGATAGCATCCTCATGACAGCGCCGCGCGAAGAGCTGGCACAGCCATCGGACCCGGCGCAGCACGCGGCGTCGGCAATCCGTGAAACCGCATTGTTATCCCCGGTCAACACGGCAACCTCGGCCACGGTCCAGCGCGTTGTCACCCAGGCCTTGTGTCCCGTGATTGTCCTGGGCGCTCTCGGCGTGTAGGCGCTCCGGCTCGGGCGTCAGGTTTGCACGGCCGCACCAACGAGCGGCGTCGATTGGAAGCCGCTGGCGATGAGCAACTTCCTCCACACTTTCGTCGTTGCCATTGGGGCAGGCTTGGTTCTGCTCCCGCTGCCGCTGTCGCCGGTCTCGTCCCTTGTCCGGACGCAAAAACAGGAGACAGGCGCTGCAGCCCGGACTGAGCCGCCGCTGACCGTCGACGCCACCCAGCGCAGTGATGCGTCACTGGTGAGCGTCAATGTGCTGGTAACCGATGATGACGGGCGCGTCCTGCCGGGCTTGAAGCCCTGCAATTTTCGAATCCTCGATAATGGCCGGCCGCAAAAGCTGGTGGACTTTGCCCCCGCCTCGGCGCCCATCACCATCGTGGTGCTTATGGAGTACAGCGCCGCTTCCTATAGTTACTTTGCAGGCAGGTCGGCGGACTGGGGCGCCGCATTTCTCAGGCATCTCGAGCCGCGCGATTGGGTGGCTCTCACCACCTTCGATCTGCAGCCCAAGGTTCAGGTGGACTTTACCCACAAGCAGGATGAAGTCCGCGACGCGATCGCCTGGCTCGGACCTCCACGGTTTCAAGAGGTTAACCTCTACGATGCGCTGGCTGCCACCCTTGAAAAGCTCAACGGCGTCCGTGGCCGAAAGTCCATCCTGCTGCTGGCCACCGGCCTTGATACTTTTAGCGCGACAACTCTGGAGGAGATGTACGGCAAATTAAGGCAAACTGACGTGACAATCTTCAGCATTGGCCTGGCCGAAGCCGAATACACGCGCTACGGCTCCGGAGTGTCCTATCTGCAAAGCAAGAACTCCCTGGCCACGTTCGCAAAGATGACCGGCGGGCTGGCGCTGTTTCCCCGTTTTCAGGGTGAGATGCCTACCATCTTCCGCAGTGTGGTCGGCTATCTGCGCAGTGAGTACACACTCACGTTCCGCCCGCCGCCGGAGCTTCGCGACGGGCGCTACCATCGCCTGCAAATGGAGATCGTCGGGCCCGACGGAAAGCCCCTCACGGTAACTGACGAGAAGGGCAATAACCATAAGATCGACGTCTTTACCCGGCAAGGCTATACGGCGCAATTGAACAAGCCGCAATAAGTCGATGCGCGGCCAAAGGCTGCTCCAAGAGAGGAGGCTTCCGATGAATACGGTCATCCGCAAGTGCACTGCTGCCGGCTCAATCGTCCTTTTGGCGCTTATGCCCGTCAACCTGTCGGGCGCTGCGCAGTCACCGCCGGCGCAGTCTTCTCAGTTGCCCCTGCATGACTATTTGCAGAAGTCCTACGAAGATCTCTTCGCCCTGGCCCCCTCGCTTCGCTTCAGTCCGGCCGACGTCGAGACCGAGCGTCAGGCGCTCAAGCGCGGTGAGGATAGCTGCCGCAGCCGGTTTAAGGACCATTCCAAGCTTTATGGGCGGCAATTGGATAGCGCTCGAAATGATCTGAAGAAGGGCGGTTCGGAGCTGGCCGACACGCAGCGGCATGGTCTCCATTGCCGGATTCAGAACCTGGAATTGCTTCGCAGCGAAGCGGACATGCTCTCCGGTCAGGCCATTCCCAATGCATACGACAATCTTGATGCCAAGCTCAATCTGCTCCTTGAGTGGCCCGAGCAGAACCGGCAAACTCTCGCTGCCATCTCCGATGGCTCATATAACCAGAGGCGTTGGGGCGATGTGAAAGACATTGGCTTCAGAGAGGTTGCCTCCGGACAGCGCGACGACATCAAGCGCGGCCAGGAGGCTGTGGATGAGTTGAAGCGCACCGGCTTGCTTCCTCCCGATATTGAGAGCAAAGCGGTTCAGGACTATGTGAAAAAGGTCGCCGACCGCGTCGCGCAGCACTCTGATCTCAAGGTTCCCTTGCATGTCTCCGTTCTGCAATCGAAAGAAATCAACGCGTTTGCTCTGCCGGGAGGATTCCTGTTCATCGAGCGTGGGCTCCTGGAAGCCGCTGATGACGAATCGCAACTGGCCGGTGTCATCGCGCATGAACTTGCGCACGTCACTGCGCGCCACGGCGCCCGGTTGATGAAGCGTGCCACCATCGCAGGAATCTTCTATCAGGCCGCCCAGGTAGCAGCCATTGTGCTTACTGGCGGAGTGGCAGGCATTGGCATGTACTACGCCTTGCAGTACGGATATTACGGGCTTGGGTTGGTCCTGAATCTTAAGCTCCTCGGCATCAGCCGCGACTATGAGCTCGAAGCCGATCAGCTGGGCATCCAGTACGCATGGAGCGCCGGCTACGATCCTCGCGGCTTCATCCGATTCTTTGACAAGATGGCCACCCGCGAAGGCTATGTGAACGGCGTGAGCTGGTTTCGCACGCATCCGCCGTTTTACGCCCGTATGGTCCAGGCCCAGCGCGAAATCATGTTCATGCCCAAAATGCAGGATCTGATGGTCCAAACCGCTGAATTTACGCAAATGAAGAAGGATCTGTAGCCGGTTGTCGCCGCTGCCGAGCAGGAAGAGAAAGAAAAGCCCAGCCTCCTGCTCACAAAGGAGGAAGGCTGTACTCCGCCGCGGAAGATCGAGTACAAAGCCGGCCAGCCGATCGAGCAGATCTGCTCGGTTGAGCCCCGCAGCCTGGAACCGGCTGAGAACGGCGGCGTCGGTGGCAAGTCTGGAACGGACGCAAGCAGTATCGGGCCACTCTCCTCGGCCTGCGCTCCGGCAGGCTTGCAGCAGCTGCGCCCATAGCGGACGTTCAGTGCTGCGTGCATCTCTGCCGGATACGCTCCAGCGCGGCGTCGCTCAAGAGTTTTGACGCCGCTGTCGCAAACCTTTGACGCGGCCGCGCACGCGATCCGTGCCTGGTCGTTACCCAGGTAGAAACGTTCAGGTTGCGCGCCTTGCAAAGTGGCGACCAACCTGCATTCGTTCCCTGCATTGTCACCGCCAGCCGGCGGATTCATTCAACCTATGGCTCTTCGAACTCGCACCATCTGCAAGAAAGGCAATGCTATGGAATGCGCCAATCCCAAATGCCGCAGAGACGCTCAGGATCTCAGGTCCGGAACCCTGTGCCTCCTGGAGCTCACAATCCCGCCGGAAGATAGAATCGTGCGCGCCGACACAGGTTTTCCCGTCGTGGTCGTGCCCAGCCGGTATTTCTGGTTGTGCTCCCACTGCTCCAGCATCTGGAAAATGAGCCGTTGGACACCGGCCGGACTTCTTCTTGAGCCCCACCCGCTCCGCCGCGCACATGAAGGGATTTCGCCAGGCGTCAAACTTCCTCCGGCCTTGGATCTGTCTCATGTTCGCAGGCAAGCACAACCGCGCCGCATCGCGTAACCGCCAGAGTGCAGGGAACTATGAATCTTCCATGGAATCGATTTGGACAACTCGCAGCTTCCGCTCGGCATGCCCTCATTGCGGCGCTCATGCTCGCTGTCATGGCTGCTGCCGCAAGCGAAATCTATCTCTTTCACAGTCCGCATCGCGTCAATTTCATCCTGCTGCTCGCGATTGCGTTGGCCTGCATCCCTCTGGGCATTGAACTTGCGGCGCAATGTGCAAAGCGTAATTTCAGCGTCGATATTCTGGCCTTCCTTTCGATTGTCTCCGCACTGGCTCTCGGCCAGTACTGGGTGGCCGCGATCGTGGTTCTCATGCTCTCCGGCGGCAAGGCGCTTGAGGAATACGCCACACGTCGTGCTTCGTCGGTGCTTGGCGCTCTGGCCCGCCGCATGCCCCAGATCGCTCATCGCGTCAGAAACGCTGATTCCGTCGCGGACATTCCCATTGCAGCGATCGCCGTCGGAGAAATCCTGCTCGTCTACCCTCATGAGCTCTGCCCGGTAGACGGCATTGTCGTGGACGGCGCCGGGACCATGGACGAGTCCTACCTTACCGGCGAGCCGTTTCTCATTGCCAAAGCCCCTGGATCGACGGTCCTCTCCGGCGCCATCAATGGCAATTCCGCCCTGACCATCCGTGCCACCCGCCAGGCCGGCGACTCGCGCTATGCCAAAATTATTGAGGTTCTCCACCAATCGGAGAAGAACCGGCCGCAGATCCGCCGCCTTGGCGATCGCCTGGGCGTTTGGTATACCCCGGTCGCCGTTGTCATTGCTGCGCTCAGTTGGATCCTTACTGGACAGCCGGAGCGGTTCCTCGCCGTTGTTGTCATCGCCACCCCCTGCCCGCTGCTTCTCGCTATTCCCGTCGCGATCATTGGCGCCATCTCCGTCGGCGCCAGGCGCGGCATCGTCATCAAGGATCCGTCGATTCTGGAGAAGATCGATTCCTGCCGAACCCTCATTGTCGACAAAACCGGAACCCTTACCTCCGGCAAACCTTGCCTCACTGAGATCATTTGCACCGGCGCCTGGTCCCGGCGCTCCTTGCTTCAGTTCGCGGCCAGCCTCGAACGCTACTCAAAGCATCCTCTGGCTTCGGCTGTCCTCGGCAGCGCCGCGGACGATGCGCTCCCTTTGTTTACGCCAAAGGATGTCTCCGAAGCGCCGGGCCGCGGATTGACCGGCCACATGGACGGACATGTTGTGACGCTGACCGGCCGAGGCAAGTTGCCCGCCGAGCTGCGCCGCACCTTGTCGGATGTCGCTTCGGGGCTTGAATGCGTCGTGTTGATCGACGGCGCTCTCGCGGGTCTCATGCGTTTCCATGATCAGCCCAGGCACGAAGCCCGGCCTTTTCTCGCCCACGTCGAGTCGATTCATCGCTTCAAGAGTGTCGTTCTTCTCTCTGGCGACCGTCCCTCTGAAGTCAGCTTCTTTGCCTCCGACTTCGGTATCTCGGAAGCCTACGGAGGCAAGAGTCCTGAAGAAAAAGTCGCCATTGTTCGCGACCTCACCCGGCGCCGGCAAACGCTCTATCTGGGTGACGGCATGAACGATGCTCCGGCCATGATGAATGCCACCGTCGGAATTGCGATGGGAGTCAATAGCGATATCACCTCCGAGGCCGCCGGCGCGGTTGTCCTGCAATCGTCGCTTGCCGCCGTCGACGAGCTGATCCACATCGGCCGGCGCATGAAGCGGATCGCAATCACCAGCGCCGCGGGAGGCATGCTCCTGAGCGTCATCGGTATGGGCGCTGGAGCTTTGGGGTACCTGGCGCCCATTGAAGGCGCCATTCTGCAGGAGATCATTGACCTGCTTGCAATCCTCAATTCTCTGCGCATGATTCTGCCCCAGGCCCCGCTGAGCGACCTCAGGATCCCCCCACCCGTCTCCGCCGAATCCGTGGCGCGATCCCGCCACGCACTGACGAGTCAGTCCTGAATGCCTTTGATCGCCCAAACTCGAGAGCTGCGCCGGCGTTCCAGGCCTTCTCCGCAACCGCAGGCGCTACGAGAGTCGCTCGCGGACTTCAGGCGCCGCGCGGCCTTTGTCATATTCACCTGCTTCGCGCTCGCGGTTGCTCTGCTCTTCCTTTGGCAGGCGCGGTCGATCCTGCTCCTCTTGTTTGCCGGCTATATCGGCGCTCTTCTGCTCGTCATGCTCACCGCGAAATTTCAGTCATGGTTTCATGTTCGCCGCCGCGGACTGGCCTTTGCGCTGGTGCTCTGCGTCTGTTGCGCCGGACTTGCCGCCGGCATCTGGCTGCGTGGGCCCTCCGTCCTGCAGCAGGTCGGCGACCTCCGTGTAGACATCGCAGAGGCTGTCCGGCAGCTCAATG
>JAJXXG010000630.1:0-893 GCA_021781255.1 Acidobacteriota bacterium | reverse complement strand
CTGGGGGCGCTGGGTCATCGCGCATACCGCGGACTCGAACCAGATCTCCCGCGCTCTCTCCATGATGCTCTCTGGCGTCGGTGGCGCCATCTACCTTACCGCTTCCACCATCGCTGGATTGTTTCTGGTTACCATCGCCAGCATCTATCTGGCTGCGGAGCCGGACTTCTATCTTCGCGGCCTCCGGCGCATTCTTCCCGCGCGAAGCCGTCCTGCCGTGGAGTCCTGCTTTGATGCGGCCACTCGCATGCTCCGCGCCTGGCTGCTCGCAAAAGCCGTCTCGATGGCGACCATTGGCGCCTTCATTACCGTTGGCCTTCTGCTCCTGCGTGTTCCTCTCGCTGGAACCCTGGGCGTTATCGCCGCGCTGCTCACCTTTATTCCCAATCTCGGCGCCATCTTGTCCTTTATCCCTGCCGCCCTGCTCGCATTCGCAGTCAGCCCTGCCAAGGGGCTTCTCACCCTCGCCTGGTTTTGTGCCGCGCATTTTCTCGAGGGCAACATCATCACCCCTCTCGCCGAGCGCAAAATCGCTCGCCTCCCGCCCGCGCTCACCTTGGCGGTCCAGCTCCTGCTGGCGTCTGTGGCCGGTGCCCTCGGCGTGGCGCTGGCTGCGCCTCTCACCGCCGTGATGCTCGGCATTGTTCAAGCGCTCCTGCCTCCGGAAACCAGCCGGACTCCGGCCTGCTCCGCACCATTCACGGCTGCTGCGCAAAGCTTGGACGCGCCCGTTCAAGCTTCTTGACGTCTGCTTGCAACTGACCGCGCTAGCTCAATTTCTGCGTAGCCGTATCCGGCAGCCACAGCGCTTCAGTCAACGCGGCCCAGGCAGCGGCGCCATGGCACGAAATCGAAAACCGCTACAGGAGCCAGGTATTGCTGTCAACAGCCAC
>JAJXXG010000401.1 GCA_021781255.1 Acidobacteriota bacterium | reverse complement strand
GCAATCAGCTTGTCGGCTTCCTCGTCCTCCACATCGGGGCGGATAATAAACATCACTTCATACAAACGCGACATCAGCATTCCTCACAGTGGTCAGTGATCAGTGGTCAGTGGTCCGCGGAAAGCTTGCGATTGCAATCGTTCCCGACCCTGATCCTGATCCCTGCTTTCTACATTTCGGCCGCGCCGTTCTTGTCGCGGCGGTTAAATTCGTTCATGGCCGGCCCTGGACCGTCCTCCATGATGCGCCGCGTGGCAGTTGCCACCCGGTCCAAAACCTCGTCCAGCACCGCCAGATCCGCCTTGCGCATGGGCGAGAGCAGGTAATCTCTGCCCGGCCGCTTTCCTCCGCCGGCTGCAATCGCCTCGGCGGGTAAATCGAGGCCGACGCCAATGCGCAAGCGCAACCACTCTTCACTACCCAGGGCGCCGGTAATACTGCGGGCTCCGTTGTGCCCGGCGGGCGAACCGCGCTCCCTGATCTTGAACGTTCCCAGCGTCAGATCCAGCTCGTCGTAAATCACGAGCAGATCCCGGGCCGGGTCCGTTTCGAACTCTCGAACCAGAGCGGCGACAGCAGCGCCACTCAGGTTCATATAGGTTTCCGGCTTTGCCAGGACCACCTTGCGGCCCGCAATTCGGCAGGTCGCAGTGTTGGCCCGGCAACGCCTGTTCTGGACCACAACGCCCTCCTGTTCGGCGATGCGGTCAATGGCCATGAAACCCGCGTTGTGCGGGGTCCACAGATACTCAAGGCCAGGATTGCCAAGGCCCACGATAAGGAAAGGGCCACGCCCGGCGACGGACTCAGAGTCCCCGGCGAGCATCCGCCGCGGCGAATGCTTGCTGGGCTGTCGGGATTCGTTCGACTCACCCAAGGTCTACTTCTTTGCTGGCGTTTCGGCCTCGGTCTTGCCCTTCTTGGCCACCTCGGGTTCGGCCGTGCCAGCTCCCTCACCCGCCGCTGCCGCTGCCGCCCCTGCCTCGGCACCTTCCGCCGCCTCAGGCGCAGCAACCACTTCTTCGCGAATTGCCACCACATGGGCCACGGTCGCGTCTTCCGCGGTCAGATACTTGATCTTTTCGGAGTGCGGCAGGCCGCTGACGCGCACTACCTGGTGCATCCCCAACTCGCTTACATCCACATCAATATGGCTGGGAATGTCAGCAGGCAGGCACTCGACCTCGACTTCGCGCATCACCTGGTCAAGGATGCCGCCTTCGGTCTTGACGCCCACCGGTATGCCCAGCAGCTTGACGCGCACCTTGACGTGAAGAACCTTGTCCATGGCAATGCGCTTCAGGTCGATGTGGATCAACTGATCCTTGATCGGCTCGCGCTGCCAGTCGACGATCATGGCTTTGGCCATGGGACGGCCTGCGACTTCGACATCGAAGATGGTGTTATGGCCGGTCTCAGAGAAGAGGATCCGGGAAATCTGCTTGGGATCAACTTCGACGGCTACAGGATCTTGTCCGGAACCGTAGAGCACGGCCGGAATCTTGCCCGCGGCGCGTACGCGGCGCGCGGCGTTCTTATTGAACTTGCCCTCGCGGGGCCTGGCTATGACAACTTCTGGCATTTTGCGACTTCTCGTTTCTTGAAAGATCGGGCACGGCTTGAGGCCGCTCCCTTTGCTGGAGCCAGAGATCAGAGAACAGAGATCAGGTAGAAAAACTCGTTCACCGATTTCCGAAAACTATCCGCTTACAACTGGCTATAGGTTGATGGTTCAAATCAGGAATCACCTTTTCTGATTCCTGATCTCCGCTCTCTGTTCTCTCACGAAAACAGCGAGCTCACACTGGTCTCCATATGAATGCTCTCGATGGCTGCGCCCAGCAGCCCTGCAATGGTGAGCACCTTGATCCTTGGTAAAGTCTGCGCCGGATCGTTCGTCGGCAAGGTTAGCTGTTGCGCCGACTCGCGCAGAGGGATGGTGTCAGTCACCACCACCTGTTTCAGCCGGGAGTTGGCAATGCGCTCGATGGCCGGGCCTGAAAGTACGGCGTGGCTGGCGCAGGCATAGACCGCGGCAGCGCCGGAGTTGTAGAGCGCGTCGACAGTTTTTACAAGCGTGCCGGCGGTGTCGATGATGTCGTCGATGATGAGGCAGGTCTGGCCTTCGACGTCGCCCACGACGTGCATGATTTCAGCGATGTTCATGCCGGTGCGGCGCTTGTCTACGATGGCCAGCGGCGCGCCAACTTTTTGCGCGAAGAAGCGCGCACGCTCCACGCCGCCCGCATCGGGCGAAACGACGGTCAGATTGGGCAGCTTCAGCTCGCGGAAATAGCTCACCAGGACCGGGCTGGCGAAGAGGTGGTCGACGGGAATGTTGAAAAAGCCCTGGATCTGTGCGGCATGCAGGTCGACAAAGAGCGCACGATTGGCGCCCGCGGTCGTCAACAGGTCGGCGATGAGCTTGGCGCTGATGGCCACGCGCGGGCGGTCTTTGCGATCCTGGCGGGCGTAGCCATAGTAAGGCACCACCACCGTGATCCGGGCCGCCGAGGCCCGCTTCAGCGCATCAATCATCACCAAAAGCTCCACCAGGTGCTGGTCCACCGGATAGCAGGTGGGCTGCACCACGAAAACATCCACGCCGCGCACGTTCTCAAGCAGTTGAAAGTAAACCTCGCCGTCGGCAAAACGCTGCAGCTTGGCTTCGCCCACCGGAACCCCGACGTGCTTGCCGATGGCCTCGGCCAGCTTGGGGTTGGCTGTGCCGCTGAAGAGCTTGAAGCGCTTGTCCTCGCTCAGACCGCGGGTCTTCTTGCGCTCCGGCGCAACTTTAGCGTCCTTCGCCTTGCCGGAATCGCTCCCTGCCGGTTCTTTCTGCGAGTCGTCGCGTCCCTTCGGCGGCTCACTTCCCTTCTGCTTGTCTTCGTCCATTACCGGAATTTCCACTTCCATTTGAAGAGCACCTCCAAGCTGGTTGGCTTTGGCTGCGTTCCGCGTTCATCTCTCAAATTCTGGCTGGGCGACCAGGATTCGAACCTGGATAAATGCCTCCAAAGGGCATTGTCCTACCATTGAACGATCGCCCAGCAAGACCGACAGCCGTTGGTGAGTCTCGCTTGCCAAGCGGCGGACTGTCAATCACTGAAAAACAGCTCTTAGCCTCTGGCCATTAGCCGTTCGCTCCTTCTTGCGAAGACACACGGCCCAAACCGCGCACAATGAAGCGAAAAGCTAAGAGCGAAGAGCTAACAGCTTATTCAACAAACATCTGGGTCCAGTACCCGGCCCGCGGCAGCGTCCTTGTTATCCGTGCTTCCACTTTCGGAACCTGACGCAGGCGATCTTGCGCTGCTTCTGCATCTCCGCGGGATTCGTACAGCCCGAAGAGCGCCGAACCGGACCCCGACAACAAGGCGCAAAGGGCTGCCTCCGGCGTTCCGGCACCCGCGAGAAGACGCTTGATTTCAGCAAGGGAAGGCTGCTGGGGAAAGACAACGCGCTCGAAGTCGTTCTCGATCCAGCTCGTGATCCCGGTGCGGACAAGCGCGGACTTCTGGGGTCCGGCCAGGTCCTCGCCTGCGGCAAGGACACCGGAGGAGCCGATCTCTGGCCCACCCCCGGGGATCCCTCCCCGAAAGGCGCTGGCGTAAGCGCGGCTCAACTCTTCTAGTCTAGCGGCACTGGCCTCAGCGGTCAAACCTTCCGCGAGGCAGAGTGCGTCCCAGTCGCGAAAGGCCTGGGGGGTAGAGACACCAGTCGAGGGAACAGCGACCACGCACCAGACGGGCTCGATGTCGGCGAGTGGATAGACCTGCTGCCCGCGATCCACGCCCAGTACCGTGCCGCCGATGAGAAAGAGCGGGACGTCGGAGCCAACCTGGGCAGCGATTTCCATCCGGCGCTCCGGCCAGGTTTCCGGGAGGGATGGTTTTGAAGGGCCAGTGGCTCCCCACCCTTCGGGCAAAGAACGCGCGAAGGATGGGGCACCCGGCCTGATCCCTGACCCCTGATCGTTGATCCCTACGTTCAGCTCCTTCTCCAGCCCGACCAGCGCCGCAACCGCATTTCCCGAGCCGGCGCCCAGCCCACCTTGCACCGGGAGCCGCTTGTCGATGTGGATTTCGACTTCCGCGGTTACGCCAAGCTTTTCCAAGGCCAGGTGAACCATCTTCCAGGCCGTATTTCTGCTGTCGTTGGGAACTCGCCTGTCATTCGAGGTCAGCCGCAAGACGGTCGCCGCAGCCGGCCGGGCCGTAACCGTAACCACGTCATGGATTTCAAGTGTCTGGTAGACAGTGACGAGCGAGTGAAACCCGTCAGGACGCTGCGTACCGATCCCGAGGCCGAGGTTAATCTTCGCGTGGGAACGAACGACCGTAGACATACCGATTCATTGTAGAAGGACGGGGAGTTGGAGGCGGGTATTGAAGAGCAACGAATCGGACGCAGGAAGGTGAAGGAGGGACGCTTTCTCCTCGCCGAACGCATATAAGGATCTCGCCATCCGCCTGTTTCGCGCGGCAACGATGGATGCGCTTTGGGCCAGGCTCACACCAGCTCATGAGCGCTTCGATTTGCCCGAGCGCCGCAACTGCTCCCAATCTTTTTCCACCTGGTCGGCGTAGAGTACGCCGAAGCTGGCCAGCGCCTCGGCGAAGGCTGTGCTGCTGCCGATGTAGCCGGAGATGACTTGCGGGTCGCCGGAGCGGGCGTGGCCGCGGGCGAGCAGTTCACCGCAGACCTCGGCGTAGGCTTTGAGGTTGGCGCCTGCGAGGTCAGCAATTTCGATGGATCCCTTGTGATCGTTGAGCTGGCGGACGAGATACTGGCGGCTGCCGATGTGCGTCCAGCCGAGGAACGGGTCGGTCTGGATCTGCATGGCGCGCTGGCCCTCGGCGACGCGCTGGCCATTGTGCGGCGCGGGATGAGCGTCGGGCAGATAAGGTGCGTAGGCCGAAGCGGTTTCTTCCTTGATCTGCAGGAAGAGCGGGTCGGCGGGGGCGTTGCCTTCCATGTAGATGCAGTAGTTGCGCAGGCCCACGGAGCCGGTGCCAACCACTTTGAAGGCGACATCGACCGGCCGATAAAACGAGAGCAGATTTTGCCGCTGCGGCTCCAGCATTTCACGGTAGGGCAGGAGCGAAGCCAGCACTGCGGCGGCGCGGGCGCCGGTGACGCGCGTGAGCATGGGTTCGGATTGCTTGAAGCGGCGCAGCGCCCCGGGCCGCGAGGAAGCAAGCTGCGTCAATTGCTGGAGTGTGTGCTGGGGCGTGGCGCGCTCGGCCTTGGTGAGCGCGGCGTGTACGGGCCTGGCCAGATCGATGCGGTGCACCTGAAACCGGTTCATTTCGAGCAGCGTCATGCGGGTAAAGGCGCGCATCTGCTCGGCGTAGCGCTCGGTGCAGGCCGCGGCGGCCTTGCGCGCGGAGCCGTCTTTGTGTCCGGCGGCGCGTCCGGCCAGCACCAGCGATGCCGCCATGCGCTTCAGGTCCCACTCGAAGGGGCCGCGAATGGTCTCGTCGAAGTCGTTGATGTCGAAGACAAGGCGTCCGTCAGGCGCTGCGTAGGCGCCCAGATTGCGCACATGAGCGTCGCCGCAGAGCTGGCTGACGATGCCGGTAGAGGGAAGTTGGGCCAGGTCCGCGGCCATGACCGGCGCGGCGCCACGAAAAAAGGCGAAGGGGGACTCGGCCATGAGCTGGTACTTGAGGGCAATGAGCGCGGGCACCCGGCCGCGCATGGACCGCTCGACAATGGCGAGAGCGGAGGCTTGCCGCGCCTTAAAATCCAGGGTGTCGTGCTGATGGCGGCCCACCTGCTTGCGCCGCGCCTGTCCGAGAGCGCGACGTTCTTGCGGAGTTGCAAAGTGCATACAGCGGACCATACACCGTCCACCTTTGCGGCGCAACGAGGCGCAGGGCTGATTTACACTTTTTTTGGAAGCTTCACGTCTTTGCATCGCGGCATTTAATGAGCTATATCCGGCTCAACTCCAGAACTCCCGACCCAGGAGGACTCCCCCTTGACGCGAGCAACCGTTGTTTTAGTTCCTATTGTTGCCGCAATACCCTTTTTTGCATTTTCCGCCGCCGCGCAGGCGCCCGAAAATCCTCTGCCGCCGGCGAAGCCGCTCACCGTCGAGGCGATCTTCGCGCATGGATCGCTCATCAGTGAGCCGCCCGACCATCTCACCTGGTCGCCGGACGGAAAGCACCTGACGTATCTGGATGGCGGGCAACTGATGGATGTGGATGCCGCGACGGGCAAGGTGCACGTACTGGTGAGCGCCGCCAAGATGGCTCCGATGGACGAAAGCAACGGCTCAGAGCGGGACCGCGATCATCGCGAACGCTACAACATGGCCAGCTACAGGTGGGCACCCGACTCGGCGCATTTGCTGTTCGATTCAGACGGCCAGCTCTGGCTTTACGATCTGCGCAACGGCACTGGAGTGCAGCTCGGTTTTACCGGCCTGTTTTCCGGCGACGATCCGAAGTTTTCTCCCGACGGCTTATCCATCTCGTTCATCCACGATCACAGTCTGTCGGTGATCCGGCTGCGCGAACCGGGCAAACCCATCACCCCGTTGGTTGCGCCGCCCAAGACTCCGGCAATGAATGAGCAGTTTCTGCTCAACGGAAAGGTGGACTGGGTATACGAGGAAGAACTCGACGTGCGCAGCAACTACTTCTGGTCGCCGGACTCGAAGAACCTTGCCTTTCTGCAGATGAACGAGACTGCGGTGCCGCAATATCCGCTCACCGACTGGCTTCCCAATCACGCGATGGTGGCATGGCAGCGCTATCCGCAGCCTGGCGACGCCAACCCCGAGGTGCACATTGGGGTAGTGAGCGCGAAGGGCGGCAAAACAACATGGATAAGGCTGCCCATCCATCCGGGAGACGACTACATTCCGCGCTTCGGCTGGGTCGACCGCAATACTTTGTGGATCGAGACGCTGAGCCGCGATCAAAAGCGCCGCGCGCTGTTTTTTGCCGATACCGGCGGCGAAGAAGCGCGCCAGATGCTTGAGATCAGCGACGAAAAGTATGTGGACGATAACTACGATGTGGCCGTGGGTGACGGAGCGATCGTGCTTACGCAGTGGGGCGACGGGCACAGTCACCTCTACCTCTACAACTACGACCAGAAAAAACCTCTTGCCGCCACAGCAAGCCTAGTGCGGCAACTGACCAGTGGCGACTTCGACGTGGGCGATGTGTATAGCGTGGATACCGCGCATAAATTTGCAGACTACGCCTCGAACGAGGGCAACCCGCTGGAACAGCAGATCTGGCAGGTGAGCTTTGGCGGCGAGCGCAAGTTATTGAGCGCGGGGGCCGGCTTTCATGAAGCCACCTTCTCTCCCGATGGCATTGCATTTGCCGACAAGTACTCCTCGCGCATGGAGCCGCCGGAGATTCGGCTTTGCGATGGGCCGTCCTCGACCACCGCGGCGGGCAACTGCCACGTGTTTTGGCAGACGCATGCGCTCGATGCCTACAAACTGCGCCCGCCGGAGCAACTGGAAGTGAAGGCGCACGATGGCGCCACGCTCTATGCCACGCTGCTGCTACCTGAGGGCAGCAGGAATCAGGGCACCGTGCCGCTGATCGTGAACCCCTACGGAGGGCCGCACGACCAGGAGGTAGTGAATGAATGGAAGAGCGGCCTGCTCTTTGACGAATTGCTGGCGCAACAGGGCTTCGCCGTGCTCCGCGCCGACAATCGCGGCATGGGCGGCCGCGGGCGCGCCTTTGCGCAGGCCGCGTACCACAACTTTGGCGCCGTGCAGCTCGAGGACCAGTTGACCGCGATCGATGCGGCGCTTGAAAAGTATCCGCAACTGGACCCGAAACGCCTGGGTTGGTGGGGATGGAGCTGGGGCGGCACATTTACGCTCTACGCCATGACGCACTCCGATCGCTTCAGTGCCGGCGTGGCCGTGGCGCCTGTGACCGACTGGCGCGACTATGACTCCATCTACACGGAGCGTTATCTAGGCCTTCCCGTGGAGGATCAGGATGGGTATCGCGACTTCTCTCCAGTGAACTCGGCGGAGCACCTGAAGGGACGGCTGCTGCTCGCGCATGGAACCGGCGACGACAATGTGCACCTGGAAAACACCGTTCAGTTTGTGCAGAAGCTCATTGAGGCCGGCATTCCGTACGACCTGCAGATTTACCCGCGCAAGACGCACTCGATCGAGGGACCCGATGTACGCACAAGCCTCTTCAACCGGATCCTGGCGCAGTTTGAGATGTACTTGAAGCCGGAGGCAGCGCCTGCGGGCCAATAAGCAGCGTCAGCGTTCGTGGCGCTTGAACAGATCGTCTTTCTCGCGGCCGCCGCACTTGGTGCACTCAAAACAGCAAACGAGGAGCACGGCTACGCCCACCGTAACCAGAATGGCAAGAACGATTCCATTCGCAGCGATCCAATGCGCCAGCTGTTGCATCTTCAGTCACCACCTTTGCAGGCCCTCCGGCGCCCACAACGAACGTTGCTGCACAACACTATGCAGAGCAATAGTTGGTCGGAAACCCTGCCCTTAAGGTTAACACTGGTGGTCTGCCGGAAGTTTCGCCCCGTTCACCGGGAAAATCTGGTTGCAAATAAGCGAATAAAGGGCGAATATTGTTTGATATGGGCGCTATTTCCAACTCGGCGTTGTCGCCCGTTCCCGAGGAGTGGCCGGAAGAGCTTGCGCGTCCTGAGTTTGGGGCCGCAGAAGCGCAGCGGGTGGCGGAGGGCGCCGAGGAGGCGGCT
>JAJXXG010000753.1 GCA_021781255.1 Acidobacteriota bacterium | reverse complement strand
TCTGCTCTTCCGTAAACCGGCTCTTCTTCATCCCCAGTCCTCTCCTTCACATTACGAGAGAACTCCAGTTTTGAATGGCTGAGTTTTCCGGGGGCAGGTCAGCTGATTCTACTCGCTCTGTCAGCGCAATCATGACCTGTGATGGAAAACTGCTGTGAAAGAGAAGCACGCGGTCAGATGCCGGACTATTCGAAGTAGACGGAACTCGCCGGTTGATTGGGTCAGGATCTGCCTTCGTCTCTTGGCGAAATGGGCTTCAAGCTGCCCGCAAATTGAAGATAGGAGATCTCATCGCGCAGAGGGACGCCACATTTGGCGATCGGCGCAGCGGGGTTGCCGCGAACCATCGTTGCCGGAGGAACAGAGGCTGTGACCACGCTGTCTGGCCGGCACCACGCCTGCGCTTCATCATGAGTCACTCTTGTCATGTGCTATACCGCTGAGCCCTCTCAGGAACTCCTTTACAGTCACATCACGGGTTAAAGCGACACCGCAGCGGGCAACCGGCCTCGCCGGGTTCCCCTGAACAAGGGTCATCGGAGGAACTGACCGCGACACCACACTCCCGGCGGTCACTACTGCGCCCTCGCCAATGATCACGTTCGGCATGATGATGGCACCCGGACCAACAAAAGCATTCCTCTCAATTCTTATGCCTTTTGTTTCACGAAAATGTGCAATTAGCATCGCACGCATACCAATTGCGACGCCATCTTCAATTGACACAAGCTCAGGTTGTGAGGTTTCCAGGATAGCGTCATACCCAATCCAAACATCGTGTCCGATATGCACGCCTCGCGCCCTATGGAGCGCAACTCGCACAGTTCGCGCACCCGGCCCGAACCTGGCGATCAGCTGCAAGAGCCTATTGATAGAGCCGCGAAATGATTTTTCAGTTTCACTTTCACTCATTGCATGTCTCTGATTCATTCCTTCGATTTATCTGCGACAAACTTGGAGAGCGGGCCGACAATTGTGAGATCTTCGGAACTGAGTGCATCAAAATCGATCTCCTTACCAATGGCCTCCTGCAGAGCATTTAAGATTTGCAGCAGTCCAAGCGAATCAACAATTCCGGAGAGCAACAAATCACAGTCCTCTGGCAATTCAGAACATTGCTCGCGGCCACCCGAATCCGAGCGGGAGTTAAGATACCGAACAATGAAGGTTTGGACTTCATTCTGGGTCATTGGGACTCTTACTCTCTTTCAGCATTCTTAGCATTTCTGTCCTATCGAACTTTCCATTTGCGGTACGGGGCAGCCGATTATAAAAATGAAACCTTCTTGGAGCCATGTACCCCGGAACCGATGCTGCAATTTGGCTCCGAAGCTTTGCAATCTCCACCTGCTCTCCCTCGACGAACACTTCGATACCTTCGCAACCACTTTCCGTTACAGGCCACCCCACTGCTACCACTCCGTCCAAACCGCACAAGTCGCGAACCTTTGCCTCAACTTCTCCAAGTTCGACCCGGTGCCCGAACACCTTGACCTGAAAATCGATCCTCCCCAAGTGAGTCATCGGTCTGTTGCCCGCAGGTCGGCGAACACGATCGCCGGTCCGGTAAAAAACGTCGCTCTGACCGGGTGGTGTAAGAAAGGAGACAGCAGTTTTGTCCGGGTCCTTCCAGTAGCCGAGTGACATCTGAGGTCCGTTCATCAATAATTCGCCATCCTCACCTGGAGCGACCTCCATCAAACCCTCGTTGACGATCAGCACTTTCATGTCTGGAAAAGGGTACCCGATGGGTACGATGCCCGATTCGGATTCTCCGCACGATTGCGTCTGGTCCCACCTGTAGAGCGCACAGGCAATAGTAAGCTCAGTGGGACCATAGAGGTTTTCGATCAGAGAGTTAGGCGCTGCTTCTGACCATGCAGCGACCGAAGAAACGGGAAGAGGTTCTCCGCAAAATAAGCTCAGACGGAGCGAGGGATAGCGTCCTGGCTTCAAGAGCCCTAGCTTCTTCATGAAGGCAGCAGTTGACGGAACTGAGAACCAGACCGTGAGTGCATGTTCCCGAATGAATCCGCCCGGACTCACCAGCGCCTTTTGGGGGGCGCAGCAAAGACATGCACCGCGCTCCCAGCAGACAAACATGTCGAAAGCTGACAGATCGAACGTCATGTCGAACATTTGAGAAAAGCGGTCTTCCTCGGTAATCTGATAGCGGGCCACCATATATTCAAGGAAAGCAAGCACATTACGGACCGCAACCATGACGCCCTTGGGAACCCCCGTGCTCCCAGATGTAAACAGCAGGTAAGCAATAGCATCGAGGTTCTGAGCGGGTTCCCGCCACATCGACGCCCGCTTCAAGTCAAGATCGCCAACAAAATGATGAGAAGGCCATTTAGAACGCAGAGTGCTCACATTGGATACGTCCGGCAAAATCACCAAGACTGGCCGGGTTGCGCACTCTAACAGTGCATCGAGTTGGGGAATTGACTGCGAGTCTACGATGACGGAGCGGCTCTCGGAGCGTGCAAACATTATCTGCGTCCGGCCAACGGGGAAAGTTCGATTTAGCGGGACATATCCATTACCTGCCAGCAATGCTCCTAAGACTCCAGCGAATGCGGTCGTCGAACGATAGGCGAAAACAGCGGTCAGAGCTGGGGTGCAAAACTCGGGGTACTCTTGGAGTGTTACAGCAATCCGACGTGCAATCTCGAATAGTTGCTCGTACGAGAGCTCCTTCCCTTCAACCATGATCGCGGGCCTTTTCGGAAACCGGGCCGCCGAGGACACAAAGCCCTGCCAAAGACCAATTCTCTCGCGTAGCGATGCCAATCTATCAGTGCCTCCCTTCACGATCTCTCAATCAAGCAGATGGTCTAACTGTATTTTCGTTGCTTAAAAAGGACTCAAGATCGGATGCGTGGCCCTGAATATCTGAGTTGCTATCTGTGGAGGCTTTCCTGAGGCTTCACAAACCTGCACCAGAACTTACTGTCCCTAAGGGTCTAGTGTGCTGAGATCCATTGAAGGTCCGGTCAAAGAATGTCAAGATATAGCTTTTCCACCAAGGAGGGTTGCATGCCATTCCAGAGGGTAAGGTAGGTATGAAGTACTCTCCCTGATCTTCTAAATCTCAGGCTTTCGAGGGGCGTTAGGGAAGCACACCCTAAGACTGGGCATGTTGCGATTCGGGCTCCGCGAAAGGCGGCAACCCGGAGAAAGCGATCCAGTAGCTGCTCACGCTCAGCTTCCGAAAGATCTCCCCATAGTATGTCGTCGAGAATTGCTACTCTTACCTGGGCGTTTGACCCATCCTCCATTATGTAGCCGGTAATCATTCCTGCATGCTGCCCGTTGCGTAGACTGATAGTGATTGAACCCGCGCGTTCACGACATTGCCAATCCGCCTCCGCACGCGACCAAACGCGGGAAAGCTTTACATCGGCGTTGATGTTCGCACTCAGCTCAAGGAAAAGGTCAATGTCAGAATCATCGATTCTTTCATCCCGAAGAGGGCCTTTCGAATGCAATAGGCGAACGAGGTAATTGACCGTAAAGATTCGCTCCGTATTCAGGCACATAGCTCGCGAAAAGTAGGGCATGCACTTGTCCATGCCGTCTCCCTCCACGCAGAAATTAATCACGCCATCAAATCCCTCTTCCCTAGCGCGATTTACCAAGTCAACGAGGAGGAGGAGACCAAGACCAGATCCCTTCACGGATTTTGCCGCCGTAAGAAAACTGATTAACACCAGCTTAGTAGGCTTACCCTCCCAAACAGCAAAGCGAGGAAATCCTGCAACAAATCCGAGAATGCCTTTCTGATCCATCTTGTATACGGTGGGTGCAAGAGCAAATGTGCTTCCCGGATATTCGAAAATGGAGCGGAGAAAGCACTGAGTATAACGCAGTGGCGGATTTGGGTTTTCTGCCCACGACTCTTGCATCATACTCGCAAGCATGTCGAATTCGCCCCGAAAATCAACTACACTGGGAGATAGAGTCCTTGTGATCACTGCTTTCCCCAAAGAGACGTGCGGATATTCTCGCGCCGAAAAGTAAGCACGAAGACTTTCGGAAATCTTGACCTGCCGTGATTTGATCTGCCAACAGAGCCGGGTTAAGCCGCCGCTCAACTTTCAACTACTGCCGAGACACCCTTACCGCTCTGTAGATTAAGCTGTCCGTAAGTTCCCGATGACGGAGGCGAGCACCTTGACCGCAAACTGGACCGAGGCAGACAAGAAACACCAAATCCATTCTCTCCATCACCCTTCGGACGTTGCAGAGCAGATTGTGATTACGGGCGGAAAGGGCGTGGAGGTGGAGGATGCGGAGGGGCATCGCTATATCGATGGCCTTTCCAGCCTGTGGAACGTAAATATTGGCTATGGCCGGACAGAACTGGCCGATGCCGCTGCGGCCCAAATGCGCAGCCTTGCCTACTATTCCGGCTATGCCGGGACGACCACGACGCCATCGATTCGACTGGCGGAACGGCTTATGCAGCTTGCGCCTGGCATGGCGGCGGTATTCTTCGCCTCGGGCGGCGCAGAAGCGAACGAGGCTGCCCTGAAGACCGCACGCTTCTACTGGAAGGCGCTCGGCAAAACCGGCAAGCTGAAGGTGATCGCGCGCCAGTACGCCTATCACGGCGCAACACTGCAAACGATGAGCGCTACGGGCATTCCGGCGTACTGGAAGATGTTCGAGCCGCGGATCCCCGGCTTTGTCCACATCCAGACCTGCTATCCCTACCGCTTTCAGGGAGCGAGGCCCGGCGAAACCATCGGCCAAGCCGCGGCGCGGGAACTGGAAGAAGCGATTCTCCGTGAAGGTCCGGAAACGATTGCCGCCTTCATTGGCGAGCCGATTCATGGCGCAGGCGGGGTAATTTATCCAACCGAGGACTACTGGCCCCTGGTCCGCGCAGTGTGTGACAAATACGATGTGCTGCTGATTGCCGATGAGATTGTGACGGGATTTGGCCGCACCGGCCGATGGTTTGGGATGGAGCACTGGGGCGTTACGCCGGACATTTGCACGTTTGCAAAAGGGGTCACGTCGGGGTATCTGCCGCTGGGTGGGATGCTCATCACGCAAAAGGTGCGCGATGCCATCGAGTCTGTTGCGCCCGCGGATCGCTGGATGCACGGCTATACCAATTCAGGCCAGCCGACCTGCTGCGCGGTCGCGCTTGAAAACATTCGCATCCTCGAGAGCGAGGGCCTGCTGGAGAACTCTACCCGGATGGGGCATGCGCTGCGGGACGGTCTGAAGGAGACGCTTGCCGAGCATCCGCATGTAGGCGATATTCGTGGAGGCAAGGGCTTGCTTGCAGCAGTGGAATTTGTCCAGGACAAGGCCACCAAGGAGAACTTCGCCGCCGCCGACAAGGTAGGACCGCGCATCAAGGCGGAATTGAAGAGGCTTGGAATCCTGACCCGGACTCGTGGAACGGACGGTTCGCACCCGGCTGCCGGCGATCAGATCCTGTTCGCGCCGCCGCTCGTCATTGCAGAGTCTGAGGTACAACGAATCGTCGAGTCGCTCCGGCAGGCTGTGCGGGCAGTGCTGGGCTCCTAACGCCCGGTGCAGAAACTCGCATGCGGGAAGGGCAGCATACCGAGCGCCGCCGCCACGTTAGACGTGCATCGCGATGGAATGGAGCGGCTGGATTGGTGGCGCCGTCTCCTGCGCTTTCAGTGTCAGGACGGATTGTAACCAATTCTTGTAGACCTGCACGGCCGTTGAGAACCAGAGATTCTGCGCGGTTGCCGATTCAAGCAATGCGTTAGCTTGTGCCAGATGGTCGCTGCGCCTGTGGCCATTGGCGACAGGCTGGAGTGCACTCAGCCGGGCGGTGAGATCTGGATCAAAGTAGTTTTCCGGGATGCACGGGTATACCGCCGACTCGCCTCTGCCATAGCGCCCGATGTCGCGGCGGTATTCGAGCAGGAGTGTATTGGCTTCATACTCCGGATGCCCCTGAAAGTAAAGAAACAGGCTCTTGTCCTGCCGGACAAAGATGTCCACATCCCCCGCGCTGGTGTGGCTCAAGATGGTATAGCCGCTGGCGCGCAGGGAATCCTGGCTCAGCGTGTTCCAGCGTGAGTGGGGCAGGTGAAATCTGGGTGGAACCCCGTCCAGCAGACGGTGCCGGGAATCCTGCGTGCATTCAAAGATGCCCGAAGCCTTGGCGCCCCTTCGGACTCTGCCGATTCCATCGCGATAGAGGACGGCTGCGTGGGCAGCCAGGCAAGACCAGACTGTGGAGTAAGTGCGCTCCTGCGCCCAGTCGAAGAGCCGCGTGAAGACAGGCCAGTAGGGCTCTTCCTGCAGCGTGGGTGAGAGGGGCTCGCGGCCGGTGACGATTAGCGCGTCGAGGCGCATATCCCAGAGTTGATCGACGCTGAGATATTTTTCATCCACGATGCTGACGCCTGCTTCGCTGCGAGGCACATCGGGCATGGCATACAACCCGAGGCAGACGTCGATCTCCTGGACAGCGGCCGTGAGCAGAGTGACAAACTGGCGCTCGGTTTGCTCCAGCGCACCATCGGGCATATTGTTGACCAGTCCAATGGCAACTTTGGGCCGTCCGGAGATACCCTCTCGTGTCTCCTGCGCGTGCTCGCTCAGGAAGGTACAGGGTCGGCCGTGACAACGCGATTGTTTGGAAATCAGACAGAGTGGCATAGGCAACCAATAACTCGCAATCAAAGCAAAGAAGGCATCTGCGCGCTCACGCAGTGTCTGCGGCAGCGCGCATTGCCTGATCCAGATCTTCGAGGATATCGTCGGCATGTTCGATGCCGACGCTCAGCCGGATCATGGAAGGTGTGACGCCGGCGCGTTTCTGCTCCTCGGCCGACATCTGCCGGTGCGTTGTCGAAGCGGGGTGGCAGGCCAGCGATTTCGCATCGCCTAAATTGACGAGACGCTTGACGAGCTTAAGCGCGTCATAGAACCGGACGGCTGCGGGGTAGCCGCCGCGAACGCCGAACGCGATGAGCGAGCAGGCCTGGCCTTTCAAGTATTTTTGAGCCAATGCGTAGTACGGACTCTCGGGAAAGCCTGCGTAGTTGACCCACTCCACGCTAGGATGGTTGCGAAGAAACTCGGCGACGCGCCTGCCATTCTGCACATGGCGCTCGACGCGCAACGCCACGGTCTCGACACCCTGCAACAGGAGAAACGCGCTGAAAGGCGCAAGCGCAGATCCGGTTGTGCGCAGGTAGACGCTGCGGCAACGACCGAGGTAGGCCGAACGGCCATAGTGTTCTGTGTAAATGAGGCCGTGGTAGGACGGATCGGGCGTGTTAAATGCGGGGAAGCGCGCGGCATGTTCCTTCCATGGGAAGTTGCCGCTGTCCACAATGGCGCCGCCAAGCGTGGTTCCGTGGCCGCCCAGAAACTTCGTGAGGGAGTGAACGACGATGTCCGCGCCATATTCGATGGGGCGCAGCAGAACGGGCGAGGCTACAGTATTGTCGACGATCAGAGGAATGCCGTGCCTGTGAGCTACCGCAGCGAGGCCCTCAATGTCGCAGATGTTGCCGGCGGGATTGCCAACGCTTTCGCAGAAGATGGCGCGGGTCTTGTCATCGATACATGCCTCCATGGCGTCCGGCGCATCGGACTTTGCGAAGCACACCGCGACACCCTGCCCGGGAAGCGTATAAGCAAAGACCGTATGCGTGGTGCCGTACAGCTGGGGAACGGAGACAATATTGTCGCCCATCCCCGCAACATTCGCGGCGGCGTAATAGACCGCGCTCTGTCCCGTCGCAACGCACATTGCATCCTCGCCGCCCTCCAGCGCGGCGACCCGCAGCTCCAGCACGCGTGTGGTTGGATTGGAGATTCGCGTGTAACGGTAACCTTCCACCTCGAGGTTGAACAGGGCCGCACCGTGCTCGGCACTGTCGAAGGCATACGATGCGGTCTGATAGATGGGGACGGCGACAGCCTTCGTCGTTGGCTCCACATCATAGCCGGCATGAATTGCAAGCGTCTCAAGCTTCATGGAACCATTTTCTCGCAGTCAAAACGATATCTTCGGCCTCGAACAACTCAGCGCGCTGCGATGCGATTGAGTTCGTCTACTACGGACAGGACGTCCGCTTCACTTGTCTTAAAGCTGGTGACACAGGCGCGCAAAACAGGCTGCCCGGCGCACCGTGTCTCCGACATCCATGCAATCTGCTCGTCCTTGAGCCGCGCGAGCAAGGCCGGAATGTCGAGCCCTGGCCGGGTGAAGCAGACGACCGGCAGCGGAGTACGATTGGCGATCTGCCAGCCGGACTGCGCAAGGCGCGCGCGCAGGAGATCGCCCATACGCGTCTGATGCTCGATCATGGCGGCATAACCCGATTCGCCGTTGTGCGCCAGGGACATGAAGAGCTTGAGTCCAATGAAGCGCCGGGACCATTGAACGGTGCTCGTGTAGGGATCGAGTACCTCCTCGCTGTGCTTGTGAGGCATGTAGGAGGTTTGCACGTGGAAGGTACTTACCACCGTGGAGCGATGACGGCAGAAGAACATGCCGCAAGCCATCGGGACCGAGAGCCATTTGTGGGCATCACACGTGATGGAATCGGCCAGCTCAATGCCAGCCAGATGCGGCCTCAGCGCTGGAGAGATGGCCGCGGCGCCACCCCAGGCGGCGTCCACGTGGAACCAAAGTCCTTCCGATTTGCAGTACGCGTGCAAAGCGGCAAGCGGATCGATCACTCCGGCTGCCGTTGTGCCGCAGGTTCCCACCACCATGAAGGGCTGCAAGCCGGCC
>JAJXXG010000710.1 GCA_021781255.1 Acidobacteriota bacterium | reverse complement strand
CATAGTGCGACGATCAAACCAGACAAAACCCATCGCATCTATCGCCGCTTTGAGCCTCCCGCCACGCTGAGTAGCACGAGCAGAACACCCATCACAGTCACCACCGCGATTCCAACGGCCTCCAGGAGCACCAGCAGAGCGTGTCCCACCGTCTGCCAGCCGGAGCGCTGAACCGGCGGCGCGGCGGTTGCGCTGGTGAACTGCGGGGCCGTGTGCACGCCGCTATGCCAGCCCTGCTTTGAGGTGTAAAAGCAGCCGGAGCCGGGCAGTCCGATTGTCTTGCGGACGCCGGTACTGCTGAGTGTCACATGCGCTCCACGCGCGCCAAGGCTGAGCGATGGCCCGGACTTTGCAAGATTGATCGTCATACCGGGCGCAACATGCACGCGACGAAAAAGGCGAAAGTATCCCATCCCCATAGCCCTTTCGATGGACTTGCGGCCCTGACCGCACTTTCAAGCCGCCAAATTGGACTCTTGTTGCTTTGCTGGCCATTCTAGTCCTGTGCGCTGGCATTCTTTCAAGGCGCAGAACGCCGCGGGTATTCCCCGAAGGCTTCCCGTCTTCCAACCTGCGCTGGAGCGCAGCGCAAGCGCATCAGTCTGGCCTGCGAGGGGGAGCGAGGCCAAGCCGAGCCATTCGGCAGTTCAAATCTCCCCGTCCCTTGATCTCACCCACCCAAGCCCACCAGCCACCATCACCCCGCAAAAAATCCTCAAAACCTTGCCGATCATTTCCCCCATCCGGCGCACAATAGAACCAGTCAGCAGCAAATCCGGCCCGCGTCTCACCGCCCGCCGCCCGTAACTCCTTTGCTGTCTAGATTCTGGCCACAAGCCACAGAAAACAAGTGTTTTAGCTCATTTGCCTTCGCGCAAACCGCTGAAAATAAATAACTTCTTTGCAGGATCTATCCAAAACATTTTTTCCCGTGCAAAAGCCTCCGGTTTGCATCGGATGCAGTGCAGAATCACTCGCTTTTGCACTACTCCCAGTGCAAATCGCCCCGCAAACCGCCCGCTTCGTCCGCGCTCGTTGCAACCTCCCGCCACGCCGCCGCCAACCGCCGCAACCCTGCTTCAGCCCCACGGCCAGGCCCGCCTGCGCCCCTTCAGAATTCCGCGCACCGGAACCCATCCTTCGCGCTGGTTTGCCAGCCGCACCGGAATCGCATTATCTTGAATCATCAATCCGATTCTGAAGAAAGCCGTAGCCGGCACGGGTTCATGTGCGCAAAGTCCTGGCGCGTGCCCTCGCTTGTGAGTTGCCCGTACCGCACCGGCTCAAGCGCATTCTGTCCTCTGCGCGGAGTGTCGAGGGATTTCGATGATGCTGAACCAGCAACTCTACGATGCAATTCTCAACGGCAACGCCCGCCAGGCCCACGCCGCCACCGCGGCCGCGCTCGCCGCCGGCGACGCGCCCATGCTGCTGATCCAGGGCTCCATGGTTCCCGCCATGGACGAGGTCGGCCGGCTCTTCGAGTGCGAGGAGTACTTTGTCCCCGAGCTCCTGCTCGCCGGCCGCGCAATGAAGAGCGCCATGGAGCTGCTCAAGCCGCTGCTCTCCGCCTCCGGCCAAAGCATGTCCGTCCGCGTCGTCATCGGCACCGTGAAGGGCGATCTGCACGACATCGGCAAAAACATCGTCGCGTCGATGCTCGAAGGCAGCGGCTTCGAGGTCATCGACCTTGGCTCCGACGTGTCGCCGGAGAACTTCGTCGCCGCTGTCCAGGAGCGCAATCCCCACGTCGTTTGCATGTCGGCGCTGCTCACCGTGACCATGCCTGCCATGAAGCTCACCATCGACGCTCTCAAGTCCGCCGGCCTTCGCACCCACGTCAAGGTGCTCATCGGCGGCGCGCCCGTTACGCAACAATACGCCCATGACATCGGCGCCGATGGCTACAGTGAAAACGCCAGCGGCGCCGTCGGACTGGTCAAGAATCTGCTCGCCGGAGAAGCCGCCTGACTCGCCGCGCCCTCTATCTCGACTGTGCCGCGCGCGGCCTGCGCATGCCGATCGGCGCCGATCTGCTGCTCCACGAGGAGCCTGATCCTCAGCGTGCGCGCAACGACGGCGTCGCTCTTGGCCGCGTGATCGAGAAAACCGCCGCGCGCTGGAAAACCCCTCTGGCATTTCCACTCATGGACCTGCGCCTTGAGAAGTTCGATCTCCTGGCCCGCATCGGCGTCTCACCCGCGGATGCTGAGAAGTTTCAATTCACCGCGCCGCTCGATGATGCAACGCTTGCCGTGCTCTGCAGTGACGATCTCGTGCCGGCAGCCCCGGGCAGTCTGGCTCGAGACCGCGCCCTTGCTTATGTCGCCGCCAACCCCGGACTGATCCCGATCGGCATGTCGATCGGCCCCTTTTCGCTCGTCGCACGTCTCATGGCCGATCCCATCGCCGCCGTCGCCCTCGCGGGCCGTGGTATCTCCGCCGAGGATTCCCCTGAGGTGCAGCTGCTCATGCAGTGCCTGCTCATCGCTGAAGCTGCCGTCGAGCGCAGCATCCGCAGGCAGATGACCCACGGCGCGCGCGCTCTCATGATCTGTGAACCCGCCGCCGGCACCGCATTCCTCTCCCCGCGGCAGTTGCGCTCCGGTTCCAGCGTCTTCGAGCGTCTGGTCATGCAGCCCAATCTGCGCGTCCGCGCCCTTCTTGAGGAGAACGGATGCGACCTCATCTTTCACAACTGCGGCGAGCTGATCGATCCTATGGTTGAGGCCTTCGCGCAGCGCCTCCATCCCGTCATCCTCAGTCTTGGCAGCTCCCGCAGGCTCTGGGAAGATGCGCGCCTCGTGCCCGATGACGTTGTGCTCTACGGCAACCTGCCCACAAAGTCGTTCTATTCTGACGGCGCCATGCCGGTGGCCGAGGTGCTGCGACGTACTGAGGAGCTGCTGCAGCGCATGAGGGCCTGCGGCCATCCCTACATCCTCGGCTCGGAGTGCGACGTCTTGTTTGTCCCTGAAGCGTGCGAAGCGATCTCAAAAAAGGTGGACGCAATGATGGCCGTTGCAATCGCCGCCTGAATACGGCACCCTTGAAACCAAACGCCCGCAGCTCCGCCGGCTGTCCATCGTTGGCGCGATGGTGGCAGCCCTCGGCACTACCGGCCGCAAGTGACGTGTTCTTCCTATGCAGCTCAAGCTCATCCACTGCCAGGTCTTTACGCGTGAGGTCGAACAGGTGATCGCGCAATCGGCGCATGCCGTCGACTGCGAATCCATTCCCATGGGCCTGCATTCGCTCGGGGTGGACATGCGTCCCCACCTTCAGGCGCGCATCGACGCAGCCGACGCTCAGGGCTACCATGCCATCCTGCTTGGTTACGCCCTCTGCGGCCGCGGCACCGAGGGGCTCGCGGCGGGCCGCACGCAGCTTGTTCTGCCCCGCGCGCACGACTGCATCGGCGTGCTCATGGGCAGCCGCCATCGCTATGCCCACTACTTTCAGAACCACCCGGGCGTCTACTACCGTTCGCCCGGATGGGTCGAATTTCAAACTCCCGACCTCAAGCTCCAGCCGGCGTTTCCCGCGCAATCAAATCCCATGGGCGAGCAGACCACCCTCGAAGAGTTCATCGCCAAATACGGCGATGACAACGGCCATTTCCTCTTCGAGCAGTTTTCCTCCTTCCGGCGGCGTTACTCCGGCCTCACCTACATCTCCAGCGGCATCGCCTCCGACCAGGCCTGCCGCGCCCAGGCCCGGAATGAAGCCGCCAGGCAGGGATGGGCGTTTGATGAGGTTGCCGGCTCGTTGACGCTTCTTGACCGCCTTGTCAACGGCCCCTGGAACGCGGATGATTTTCTCGTTCTCCCCCCGGGCGCGCGTATCCGGGCCACGCTCGACGAAGATATCGTGGATGCCCTATGAACTCCGATTCTCTGCCGCCGGAGCCTGCCGCGCCAAACTCCGTCCGCATCCGTCTTGAGCCGCTTGCGGTCGAGTTTGAGCTGCCGCGCGGCAGCTCTTTGGTTGCCGGCCTCGCCGCGCATGGCGTCGAATTTCCTTGCGGCGGCATGGGCGAGTGCGGCGGTTGCGGCGTGCGCCTGCTCGCGGGCACGCTGCCCGTTACGGAGTCCGATGCCGCAGTCTATACCCCCCGTGAGCTCGCCCAGGGATGGCGCCTCGCCTGTCAGGCCCGCGCTGCCGCGCCCCTTGTCCTCGAGTGCGGTCAATGGCACATGCAGATCCTCGCCGATTCCCCTCCGGCTCCGTCCCAGGCCCACTCCGGAATCACGGGAAAAATCGCCATCGATCTCGGTACCACCACCATCGCCGCCCAGCTCATCGATGCCGCCACGGGCGACGTGCTCGGCGTGCAAACCGCGCTCAATCCCCAGGCGGCCTTTGGTTCTGATGTCATGAGCCGCATTCGCGCCGCGCTTCAAGGTTGTGACCTCACCACGCCCATCCGCGCCGTCCTCGGTGAGATCGTTGCGCGCCTGATCCGTGGCCATGAATCGCAGATGGTTGAAGTTCTCCTGGTCGGCAATACCGTAATGCATCACCTCTTCTCCGGCCTCGATGTAGAGCCGCTCGCGCACGTGCCCTTCGCATCCACACAGATCGGCGAGCAGCGCTTCTCTCCACGCCAGCTCGGCTGGGATCTTCCTGCCGGCTGTACCATCCGCTTTGCCCGCTGCATCGGTGGCTTTGTCGGGTCCGACGTCCTCGCCGGCATCGTCGCCGTCGGCATCGCCCGCAGCAACGCTCTCACCGCCCTCGTCGATCTCGGCACCAACGGCGAAATTGCCATCGGCAATCGCCACGGCATCGTCTGCGCTTCAACCGCCGCCGGCCCCGCATTCGAGGCGGGAGCCATTCGCATGGGCATGCGGGCCGTCACCGGCGCCATCGCCTATGTCGCGCTCGACGATGGCGTATTGCGCGCCACCGTCATCGGCGACGCCGTTCCGCGCGGCATCTGCGGCAGCGGGCTGGTGGATGCAGTCTCCACCGGCTTGCGTTCCGGCGTCATTCTCCCCAACGGCCGCATCGCCGATGGCTCCAGGGTATTTCGCATCGCCCCGCCCGTCGTTCTCCACCAATCCGACATCCGCGAGCTGCAACTCGCCAAAGGCGCCATCGCCTCCGGTTTCCGCCTGCTGCTCAAGCGCATCGCCGCTCGCTCTCGCGCGCCGGAAACAGGTTCTGAGCCGGTCCATGTCTTGCAAGCGCGCGCCTCCAGCTCTCCCGCCGGGCAGGTAGAAGATCCGGGGGCTTTTGCCCCCATGGGCAGTACCCTCCACTTCATTCATCTTGCCGGCGCCTTCGGCAATTACGTGCAGATCGACTCCGCGCTCCGCATCGGCCTCCTCGAAGCGCCGCGCGCCGTCGTTCACCCCGCCGGCAACACCGCCCTCCGCGGCGCAAAGATGCTGCTGCTTTCCGGCGAGCCCCCGCTCCCGCCCATCGAGCACATAAGCCTCGCCGCCGACCCGGCCTTTCAGGATGAGTTCGCGGCCTGCATGGGGTTTCCCGCATCCGGATAACCGCGGTCTCCTGGCCCGCTCGACCGGCGGTGTCAAGCCAGGCTGCGGCGTCGATCGACTCGTGCGCGCACCCCGCAATGCCTGCTATCGTTGTCCTTTATTACCCAAGGAGAATTGAAGGTCCATGCCTCACCCGGTCATTAAATTCGGCACCGACGGATGGCGCGGCATCATCGCCGATGACTTTACCTTTGCCAACGTGCGCACCGCTGCCGAAGCCATCGCCGCCTATATCCACGCCCAGGAAGATCCCCGAAAAGGCCTCTGCATCGCCTACGACACCCGCTTCGGCTCCCGTGCCTTCGCCCATGCCTGCGCTGAGGTTGTTGCAGCCACCGGCATTCGCGTCGATTTGGCCCGCGCCGTCACGCCTACGCCCGCCCTCAGCTTCGGCGTGCGCGAGCGCGGCGCCGCCGGCGGCATCATGATCACCAGCTCGCACAACCCCGCGCAGTGGAACGGCGTCAAGTACAAGGGCTGGTACGGCGGCTCGGGCAAGCCCTCGATGATTGCGGCCATCGAGACCTATCTCGGCCAGCCTGTCCCCCGCGCGGTGCAACCGGCAACGATCGCGGAGGTTGACTTCCTTCCCAGCTACCTCAAGGCTATCGAGAGCTTTGCCGATCTCGGCCTCATCGCCCGCTCAGGCATGAAGTTCTGCATCGACTCCATGTACGGTGCCGGCGGCACGATTCTCTCAGATATCTTTAACCGCATCGGCGTGGCTAACGTCGCGATCCGCTCGAATCCCGATCCGCTCTTTCCCGGCATCAATCCGGAGCCTATTGAGCCCAATATCCGCGCCCTGGGCGAGGCCACCGTCGCCAACCGCTGTCAGGCCGGCCTGTGCACCGACGGCGACGCCGACCGCATCGGCGCCACCGACGAACACGGCAACTTCGTCGATCCGCACAAAATCTACTCCGTCCTGCTCAGTTGGGTGCTCAAGCGCAAGGGCTGGCCCGGCGCCGTCACCCGCGCCTTCAACACCACCAGGATGCTCGACCGCATCTGCAAAAAATACAACCGCGAGCTCATCGAGCACGGCATCGGCTTCAAGTTCGTCTGCGACTACATGCTGGAGCGCGAGATCCTCATGGGCGGCGAAGAATCCGGCGGCATCGGCTTCCAGCGCCACCTGCCCGAGCGCGACGGCCTGCTCAACTCGCTGCTCCTCGCCAACGTGATGGCCGAAGAGGGAAAAACGCTGGGTCAGCTCGTGGCCGATCTCCAGGCAGAATACGGCGAGCACCAGTACGGCCGCGTCGATCTTCACATACCTGACGCGATCAAGAACGCTGCGATCGTTCGCTCGCGCGCGCTGCCGGCCGGCGACACTACCTTCGCCGGAATGCCCATCCTGCGTACCGAAACCCTCGACGGCGTAAAATTCTACCTCGACAATCCGGATGCCGGGACCAGGCCCAACGCCGCCGAAACCTGGCTGCTGCTCCGCGCCAGCGGCACCGAACCCCTCATGCGCATCTACACCGAGTCCTGCTCGAAGGAGTCCGTGGCGAAGCTGTTGGAGTCGGCGCGCGCTTTCGCTCTGGGTGGCTGAAGCTGACGATTGCAACTCGCGGCTCGCAAATATGCGCGCATCAGGAGCCAAAGGCTGCCCTTTCCGTCCGCAGCCTCATCGAGGCTCACGGGCACGGAGACTGTTCGCTGTCATTGCCGATGATCCTGCGGACAACGGCATTCATGCGCTATGTCACACTGCCGCAGGCAATCCTGCCGCGAACCGGGCCGGATATAGAGTACGATCGCACATGATCGCTTGACTCGGCGCGAATTGGGATAACATGGTCCGGAAATGGCAAGACCCTCCAGGATTTATCTCGACACCTGTGCGCTGATGCGCCTCTTCGATGGGAGGAGCCAAACGCGCATCGATATCGAAGCAAGCGCCATCGAAACGTTCTTCCGGTTTCCCCAAAAGGGCAAGGTGCAATGGGTTGCCGGCGAGGTTCTGGAGGCGGAGATTCTTGGCAATCCCGACCGCAAAGCGCGCGCCCGGGTTTCCCGGTTGCTCTCCGGAGCTACAGAACGAATCATCCTCTCCGATGCGGCGTTCTTGCGCGCAGGCCGGCTTGAGCGCCTCGGCTACGGTGCGCTTCACCTGGCGTGTGCTGAAGATACGGCGGCCGACGCGCTGCTCACGACCGACGACCGGTTCCTTCGCCGGGCGCGCCATGGATTAGGCCACCCAGAGATTGCAGTCGAAAATTCGGTGAACTGGTTGCAGAGGTTCAAGCCATGATGCACAAAGGCCAATCCGAAAAAGCGAAGATGACGGATTGTGAGTTCCAGCAATACGCGTTGGCGATTCTTCGTCGCGAGCTGGGAACTGGAGGCGTAGCCCGCTTCTTGCGCACCTACCGCCCGGGAACCGGCAACTACACGCATGACCGGCGCCGCTGGCAAGCCGAAATCACGGTGCAAAAGATTGTCGAAGACATCAAGAAGCGCCGCGAAAAAGTCGCGTGATCTTTCTGGCATCCGTTCTTCGTCGAGTTATTGAATCACCGCCCGCTTTGCCCGCTTGCCGAGCCGCACGGTAACCCGAAGCGGCAGCCTCTCCGAAAAACCGAACAATGGGCCGCAAGGCTTTCCATCAATTTTGACGGCATTTTCGTCGATTTTGCGATTGGCCTCTGCGCCCGAGGAGGCAAGGCCAAGTTTCATGAGCAGCTTTGCGAGGCGAATCTCGCCTTGCTGTTTGCCCGCTACTTCTTCCCATGCCACGGCGACTTCTTCAAGGTCTTCGGCAGTCTCTTTTTGCTGGAACATGCGCGACCAGTTTTCATTGGCACTCTCCGCCGCCGCCTCGCCGTGGAATCCCGCGACAATCGTCCGCGCCAGCTTTTTCTTGACCTCCATCGGATGCAACTTGCCCGCGGCTGCATCGGCCTGCATCGTGTCGATCTCGCTCTGGCGCAGGTCCGTCAGGAAAACCCAGTACTTCCACATCAGCTCGTCGCAGATCGACATCAGCTTGCCATACATCTCGCCCGCCGGTTCATTAATGCCGATGGCGTTATTCAGTGACTTGCTCATCTTCTGTACGCCGTCCGTGCCCTCAAGAATCGGCGTCATCAGGATGATCTGTGGCTTCTGCCCATAGTGGCGCTGCAGCTCGCGTCCGCAGCCAAGGTTGAACCGCTGATCGGTGCCGCCCAGCTCCACGTCGCACTCGAGCGCCACCGAGTCGTACCCCTGCATCACCGGATAGAGCAGTTCGTGCAGGCTGATCGGCTGCTCGGCCTG